>NZ_JAYKTT020000075.1:0-105982 GCF_038404745.2 Chlorogloeopsis sp. ULAP02
AAGATATTTATTTATTCCAAATCCACAACCAACTACCAACTATCAATTATCTACCCAAATACCGCAGAGCCGTTTGCATTGCATCAGTAATGTCTACATCACCATCGCCATCGGTGTCAAGAAAGGAATTTAACACAGAATTTCCGCCAGTCTGAGGATTTTGGGCATTTGCACCAGTTCGCAAAAAATTCAGTACTAAAGGAACCAACAGCGGTAACAATTGTTGAATCATATTTGCATTCATCCCCGTGCGTTGGGCGATCGCTTCTGCCACTTGCTGTTGCATCATCGGTGAAAATAAACTAGCTACAGCTTGGGGATTAGGGGAGGTGCCGCTATATTGATTGACTACAGCTTGCGCTTCTTGATTGCCATAGTTAGCTTGCTTTTCTCGTAAAGCCGATCGCACGTAACCACCTAAAATACCCAAAGCTGATTGCATGGTAGATGGGCTTGTACCAGTGTTATTACTCAATTGCTGTACAGTGTTGAGAATATCACCCAACTGACTAGTACTGCCTTGCTGATTGGGATTGTCAATTGCATTGATAATTTGCTCAAAAAGCCTCATAAGCTTGTTTCTCCCTTTTTACTCATGCCAACAAAACCAAATTGTTAGTGCTGGCTAATACGGCTATAAAAAAAATAAGGTTTTTTACTAAAATAATGCCTCTAGCAATTGGTAGAGCGATCGCATTAATAGAAGTTTCTCTCTAACTCTGTTGAAAAACACTGGAACTATTAAGATTAGAAGCATGTGCGTAAATAGTTTCACTAGCATTTGCCACCATGCCTCTGTCGCGCATCGTCACACTAATTATCGGGCTGATCGTCATTTTAGGACTCAGTCTGTGGCTAATTGATTCTCTAACTCGGCTTTATGGGCAGTTAACCTGGAGTTCTCCGTTGTTGGGGAATTTATTGCTGTTTTTGCTCATTGTCTTGATTGGAGCATTAATAGCCACCTTTATCTATTATTTTGTGATCATTCGGGAAGGCGAGCAGCGTTCCCGACGCCGAAACAGAAAAGTTAGGCAAGTGCAAATTCCTGCTGCTAAATCCGAAGCAGCCTCTTCTACCTTAGAAGCTGTCAGGCAACAGGTATCCCAAATTCAAGACGAAGTCACACGCCAAGCATTACTAAGTAAATCGCGAGAAATTGAAGTGAATTTGGCACGTGGTGAAATTCAAGTTGTCGTGTTTGGTACGGGCAGTGCTGGCAAAACTTCTTTGGTAAATGCGATTATGGGACGCATGGTAGGCAGGGTAGATGCGCCGATGGGAACAACCCAGGCAGGTGAAACTTATTGTCTGCGCTTAAAAGGTTTAGAACGCAAAATTTTAATTACCGATACACCAGGAATATTAGAGGCGGGGGTAGCGGGAACCGAAAGGGAACAAATGGCACGAGAACTGGCAACAGAAGCAGATTTGCTGTTGTTTGTGGTGGATAATGACTTACGGCGATCGGAGTATGAACCATTGCGAGCATTGGCAGAAATCGGCAAGCGTTCTCTACTGATCCTAAATAAGACTGATTTATATACAGAAGAAGATAAAGAGTCAATCTTAGCACGGTTGCGGCAAAGAGTACGGGGATTTATTGCTCCTGGTGACGTGGTAGCGATCGCAGCCAATCCCCAACCTGCACAATTAGAAAATGGGGAAATTTTCCAGCCTGAGCCAGAAATATTACCATTACTACGACGGATGGCGGCAATTTTGCGAGCAGAAGGTGAAGATTTAGTAGCAGATAATATTCTTCTGCAATCCTTGCGCTTGGGAGAAGAAGCGCGAAAACTAATTGATGCTCAACGTCGCCGTCAAGCTGACAAAATTGTAGAAAGATATCAATGGATCGGTGCTGGCGTGGTGTCGGTGACTCCATTACCAGTAGTAGATTTGCTAGCAACCGCTGCTGTCAATGCTCAAATGGTAGTGGAACTTGGCAGAGTCTACGGTTGTGAATTAAATTTGGAACGCGGGCGCGAACTAGCGCTTTCCCTGGCAAAAACAATTGCTGGTTTAGGAATTGTTAAAGGTGCAATTCAGTTACTTTCTACCGCTTTGCAATTGAATGTCGGTACTTTTATTATTGGCAGGGCGATTCAAGGTGTAACAGCGGCATATCTGACACGCATTGCCGGTAAAAGTTTTATTGAGTATTTTCGTAACGATCAAGATTGGGGCGATGGTGGGATGACAGAAGTTGTTCAGCGTCAGTTTCAACTCAATCGCCGCGACGAATTTATTAAGGCATTTATTCAGGAAGCGATCGCACGAGTAGTAAAGCCTTTAGCACAGAGAGCTGAGGTAGTTGAACAGGATGAAGAAATAAAGGGTTAATCAGTTAATTAAACATAAAACAATAGTAAGGTGCGTTGTCGTGCAGCGCAACGCACCATCTTAAACGTCTATCGGGGTGCGTTAGGTGTTCCGCCGTAATACACCTTGTATCTTAGAAGAAGTGGTAGAACGACACAGGTTAGTGATCTAACGACACAGGTTGATGATCTAACGTCAGCTTATCGTGATCTAACAACACAGGTCAGTGATCTAACGTCAGCTTATCGCGATCTAACGACACAGGTCAGTGATCTAACAACACAAGTTGGTGATCTAACGACAATATAACTTCACTGATAAACCTGTCTAACGCTTCCTTGATGCGTTCTCTGCTCTTGGCTACTTTCCAGCTATTCACAGCGTGCCAGCTATTCACAGCGTGATCGCCTATTGCCTGAGAGAATAATCCTGCTTTAGAGAGGCATACTTTGTATAGTCGCAAATGCTTTAGCTGATTGAGACACAATCCAGCAAGCGGGCGATCGCTCATCTAGAGATTCAAGCTTACTGAATATATATTTCAGTCAGTTAAAACTGACTTTAGCTATAAGCCTGGTACTTCAGTTCCAGGCGTTGTAGGGCGAGGTGCAAGATTTGAGTAATGCGATCGCACTTTTGAATTCTAGTCATTCAGACTTGCATTTTGGGTTAGCTAACAACTTGGGTTAGTAGCTTCTTAGATATTTGTAACAAAATTTAACATTTAAATCTAAAGCTTAGATTAAAAAGTTACAAACATTCTTGCCATTTTTCAGTAATATTGCCACTATTAACTCTTGTGAAGTAGCTGTAAAAAATAGAACTTAATCTCAAGATTCTGGGATTAAGCTGAAAATGTAGAGGGAAAAGACCTATATATAGTCTTGAATCTATACATTAAAGCTGCGTAGTGATAGTTAATCGCTGCCAAAATTTACAGACTTCATATAGAAACTGATACAAGTTTGTGTGCGTGAGCATTGCTGTTTATACAGAAATGTCGCAATCACTAGACTTTTTGCAAATATACAAAAGCTGCCCGGATATTAATTTCCGAAGTGGGAGAGCTCAATGTAGTTAAAAGCGACTAATCTTTCTCATGCTTGTAGTCGATTTTAATTAGTGTAGAGATGCTACCAAGCGTTTTTCTACAGCAGCGGCTCAAAGTACCTAACACAAGTGTAGCTTTTACGAAATTTTGCAAAAAACTTCTCGATTTTTGTCTTTGACTGTTGGAAAAACAAAACTCATGCTTAACGCAACATCAAAAAAGTTATCTCAGCTCGCTGCCACCGCAGTTCTTGGCGCTACTATGCTTGGTGCAGTAGGAACTGCCCCCGTTAGTGCTGCAAGCATCACCGCATTCAACATCTCTGGGCAGTTTGCTCCCGAAGCTGTCACAGGTTCAGTTGGGCTACCTACGCTCTTGGGAGGTGGTTATTTTAAAGGAACTTATGAAGTAGATACGGATAAACTACCAGATAACGGCCCCGGAGTGTTTTTGCAGAACTGGGAAGTTAGTTTATTTGACTCCTCCAACAACTTTGTGAAAAAATTCTCTAAATCGATTCCTAACAACTCCGCTTTTGTACAAACAAATGCACTCCGCTTTACAGAAGCAGACTTTACTCCTCCTCCATCATTCTCAGTTCTTTCTGTAGTCTTTCCACCAGGATTTAAAGGAGAGGGTAAGATCCAGGGTGGGTTCCAAGACTATAATCCATTTGACGGTTCCTTTGGAAGTATTGCTATAGTTTCTGGTAAAAGTGAACCTGTACCTGAACCGATTACTATTGCTGGTACAGCAGTTGCTGGTGCTATGGGGTTGTGGATGAAACGTAAGCAGCAAAAAGCTAAAGCTTCCTAAACAGGATAGTTTTCAAAATATGTCAGCATTTAACTCAAGTTGTTAGATGCTGATATTTACAAAGGGGTTCTCAAAAAAACAAAAGAGAATCCCTTTTATTTTTTTGGTAAACAAAGGTGATATCATGTCCACTTAAATACTTATCATTAAGGTAAATGCGGGAAACCAGAAGGGGAGATGCAGAGAGATTTTAATCTTAAGTGATTAGCTGGACTTGATATGATAGTAAATCTACTTGTTCAACCCCTTTTTTACATAGCCTGCGTAGGCGAGTTTTATTCCTCTAGCTTCAGGCTTCTAGCCTGTAAGGTACTTTCTACTACTTGTTACATAACAATTCCGGAAGTAACAGATATTATCCGAAAAAATAAATAACAAGTATGCAATTAACCAGCGATTATGACTAATCACATGATTGGTAAAGTTCTGCAAGGACGTTACCAAATTGTGCAAATCCTTGATGCAGGTGTTTTTGGGCAAACATACATTGCTATAGATCTTGAACAAGAACAACATAAATGTGTAATCAAGCAGCTCAAGGTTTCTAGTTCCCAACCAGAGTACTTACAAACTCAGAGGTTACACTTTCTCAGTGAAACTGAAACTCTCAAGTATTTGGGAAAACACAAACAAATTCCCAAACTGATTGCCTGTTTTCAAGAAAAACAGCGTTTTTACTTAGTGCAAGAGTTTATTGAAGGGCATGCTCTAACCGCAGAATTACCAATTCACCAACATTTGGGCTATTCCTGGAATGAAAGTGAAGTTATCGAATTGTTACAAGATGTACTAAGTATTCTGCAATTCGTTCATTCTCAAGGAGTAATTCACTGCGACATTAAGCCAGATAACTTAATCAGGCGTGCTTGTGATGGTAAGTTAGTTTTAATCGACTTTGGTTCTATCCAGACGATTGGTTGTGGCTCAGATGCAGTATTGCCTATTGATAAATTTCCCGTTACCTCATTAGGATATATTCCGCCAGAACAATTTATTGGTCAAACACAACCTAATAGTGATATTTATGCTTTGGGTATGATTGCAATCCAAGCTTTGACGGGGCTTTCTCCATTGCAATTAAAAACAGATCCTCGTAGCAACGAGATGATTTGGCGTTCTGAGCATATTTCAGTTAGCGATCGCCTCGCTGCTATCCTCAGCCAAATGATCCGCCACAATCACCAAGATCGTTTTCAATCAACAACTGAAGTACTACAAGCACTCAAGCAAATATCAACAGGTAATGGGCAGAGTACTGTATTGCCAAACCCATCCAAAACCGAAAATAATAAACATTGCAAATCCTCCAAATCATCTCTACTATTGGGTATGAAAGTTGGATTAGTCGCAAACTCATTGGCTATGGGTTTTGGGGCATATGCCTTAGTCAATAATTCTCCTGTTCACTCAGAAACAGATACTTTATATGAAGCAACGAAAGCATATCAAGCAGGAGATTTAGAAGAAGCGATCGCTCTAGCAAAAAAAATTCCTTCAAGCAGCAATGTCTATCCAGAAGCTCAAGCTACCATCGAAAAATGGCAAAATCAGTGGCAAACTGCTGCTGAAAATTATTTAACAGCTGAAAAAGCTTTGCATGAAGGTAGATGGGTAGATGCACTGAATGCGGCATCTCAAGTTCCTGATAATTTGTATTGGCAGACAAAAACAGACAAAATAGTTGAGCAAGCAAAAGTTAAAATCGAGACACAAACCCATAAACTGTTAACAAAAGCTTACCAAAAAGCATCAGTCAAAGATTTCAATACTGCTTTAACTTATCTGCGCCAAATTCCTCCACAATCATCTGCGAACACTTTAGTACAACAAAAGTTAGCTGAATATAACCAAAAAAAACAAGTAAGGGCAGTTTTCTTACTACAACAAGCTTACCGTCAAGCAGCAGTAAGCAAATTTGAGGATGCGATCAAATATCTTCAACAAATTCCCAAAAATACGTCGGTGTATGCAACCGCTCAACTTAAGTTAATTGAGTACACTCACAAGCAACGCCTACAAGGTGAAGCTCAAAAGCTAGCTCAATCAAAAATACTTAGCACGGTAAAAATTAAGGAGGTGGTTAATCGCAGTCGTACAAACACAAATCTACAATCTTTCGATCCTGAAAGCGAATTGCAAGAGGTAAATACTCAACTACAAACACGTTTATAAGTAGAAGGCAGATGGCAGAGGGCAGAAGGTAAAATAGCCTTCCTAAACAGGTTGTAAAGATTGGCATTCTACATTTAATTATGCCCAGCTACTTAACCTGCTGATTATTTCGTCTCCATCCAGTTTTCACCTGCGCGCACATCTACAACTAAAGGTACGCGCAACTGCACAGCATTTTCCATCACTGACTTAATTTGTGGTTGTAATTCTTCCCACTCTTCAGGAGGAACTTCAAACACCAATTCATCATGAACTTGTAACAATAACCGCGCCTGATAATTTTGCAGAATTTCGTGCAGCCTGATCATTGCAATTTTAATAATATCCGCGCTAGAGCCTTGAATTGGGGCATTGGCAGCAGAGCGCAGTAAACCTGCATCGTAGGCACCCAAATTCTTTAATTTACTCAAATCAATATCTTCTGGTTTACTGCCTTTTAAATTACGCAGGCTATTACTGGTAAACTCAAAATAACGCCGACGTCCGAGAATTGTTTCCACATAACCTTGAGCGATCGCTTGTTTTTTTAATCCTTCTAAATATTCAAAAATCTTAGAATAACGTTTACTAAATCGCTTAATAAATTCGTTAGCCAGTGCTTTATCCACACCAGTAGAACGCGAAAATTTTAATGAACCCATGCCATAAATCACACCAAAGTTAATAGTTTTTGCTACTCGGCGTTCTTCTGAAGTTATATCTTCTTTTTCAAACATCAGTCGTGCTGTGACTGTGTGAATATCTTCATTATTTTGATAAGCCTCAATTAATACTGGTTCTTGACTCAAATGTGCCAGTATTCTTAATTCAATTTGCGAATAATCAGCAGCCACTATCAACCATCCTGGCTCTGGTATGAATGCCTTACGAATTTGGCGACTAAAAGCAGTACGAATCGGGATGTTTTGTAAATTGGGATTGGAAGAAGACAACCTGCCAGTAGATGTAGTTGTTTGATTAAAATCTGTATGTACTCGTTGAGTATCGGAACGCACCAATGATGGCAAAGCATCGACATAAGTAGACTTTAATTTAGCCAAAGTGCGATACTCAATGATGGCATCAATAATACCAGTTGTATCAACTTCTCTTAATTTTTCCAGTGTGGCTGCATCGGTAGAATATCCCGTTTGTATTTTTCGAGAATGTTTGATACTTAATTTTAATTTCTCAAATAATATCTGACTCAATTGTTTAGGAGAACCCAAGTTGAATTTTTCTCCTGCAATATCATAAACTTGCTGTTCCAACTTCGCTAAATCCGTTTCTATCTGCTGCGAAAGTTCTTGCAAATAAGCTGTGTTGATGCGGATTCCCTGATATTCCATATCCGCCAAAACAGGCTCCAGTGGTTGTTCTACTTCCACTAATAACTTATATAAAGCAGGAACTTTCTCTAATTCTGCACGCAATTTCGCCACTAATTGAAACGTCGCGTAAACATCCATCCCGCAATAGTCTGCAACAGTTGGAATGTCTAAATCAGCGATTGTTTTACTTTTAGGTACTAAATCTGCATAACTTTTTGCTGTCAATCCCAAATATTTTTGAGCTAAATCACTCAAATTGTGGCTACCATCAGGATTGAGGAGATAACTTGCAAGCATAGGATCAAACACTACCCCTGCTAAGTTAATTCCTTGAGAGTGCAGAATCAAGCGGTCAAACTTGGCATTTTGCAAAGCTTTAGGATAATTAACATTTTCAAGAATTGGGCGTAGTGCTTGGAGCACAACATTTTTATCTAAATTTTCGCCAGTCTTATGTCCAATCGGAATGTAAGCTACTTCATCTAGCTGGATTCCCCAACAGCAGCCAATTCCTACTAACTCAGCATCTCGTGGTTCCAAATCGCTAGTTTCAGTATCCCAAGCGACAGGTATATTAGGGTTAGTTAATTGCTGTAATTGATTTATTAACTCAGTTAATTTAGCTTTTGTATCAATAATACGTGGTTTAATGGCGACACTGGACTGTGGCTGTTGTTGAGCCAATGCTGTATCAACAGCACTAAAAAACCACAAATCATTATCTTGATTTTCTTCTTGAATTTCGGCTAGCTCTTCTGTTGTAGGAGAAGATATTTGTGCAACAGTGCCACCAAACTTTTGTTGTAGTTCGTTAATCTTACCTAAAAAAGTTTTAAATTCTAGCTTTTCTAAAATAGGTGCTAAAACACTGCTATCAAACCCTTTTAATCGACACTCTTCTAAATTTACTTCTAGAGGAACATCAATCACAATTGCTGCCAAATACTTTGATTTTTCGGCATCTTGTTTGCCAGCTTCTAATTTTTGCTTAATTGCACCTTTAATTTCAGGTAAAGAAGCATATATTTTATCTAGAGAACCATAAGTATTAAGTAGCTGTACAGCAGTTTTTTCACCTATTCCCTTAACACCAGGAATGTTATCTGATTTATCACCACAAAGGGCTTTAAAATCGACAATTTGTGAAGGTAAAACACCGAGTTTTTCTTGAACTTGCTCTCGTCCAAACTCAGTAATACCATTTGTAGCTGTAGAACGCTTGAGAGCTTCTGGACTAAAATACAGAACACTAATTTCTTTCTCAGGATCGATAAGTTGAAATAAGTCGCGATCGCCTGTCAGAATCTTAACCTTATAACCAGCAACAGTAGCTTGTTGTGCTAGAGTTCCCAAAACATCATCTGCTTCATAACCAGGAGCTGTCAGAATTTTCAGATTCAGTCCATCCAACAACTCATGGAGATTTTTTAAATCAGGAATAAAGTCTTCTGGTGTGCCAGGGCGATCGGCTTTGTAGGTGTCGTCAGCTTCGTGGCGAAAGGTAGGCAAACCCAAATCAAAAGCCACTGCTATTGCTTGTGGTTGTTGGTTTGCCATTACCTCCAAAAGAGATTTCAGAAAGCCGTAACATACACTAGTAGGAATCCCCGTCTTAGTTTTCAGCCCGCCGTCTCTTCCTTTAGCAAAAGCGTAGTAAGAACGAAATGCTAGTGAGTGTCCATCAATAAGGATGAACGTGGGGCGTGTTGAGTTGGAAAAAGCGGAAGCCAAGTGGTTTGGAGGTGTTGTTTGGGACATAGCCTTATTGTAACCAGCTGCTTCCGTCGTGTCAGAGTTAATTTGAGGTTACGATGATTTTTCTACTTGATTTTGGCGACGACGACGTAGTTTTAGCATACCTAATGCTCCCACACCTAACACTGATAAAGTTACTGTCGGTTCAGGAACAGATGTTAAAGCTCTAACGTTATCGGCACCAATATCAAGAACGACAATAACATCATTAAAGTCACGATCAGAAGCTTCATTTGTTCTGCCAGTCTTCGGATCTTTTCCTGTAGCACCCAAAGCGCCATACAGATCCTCAAAACCCATCAAAATGTAATTACCGACAGCATAGGCAACCACGTGCTGCAACCCATCTGCATTTGAGGAAGTTTTAGTCCCAAAAATATTAGCAGAATCACCACGGTTTAAGCCATCAGCCCTTAACCAAAAATCCAATAGAGTGCCTCCTGCAACATTGCCAAGATTGACTCCATCGCCGAGCTTTAATGTATCACCACCCCAGTTACCCACACACCCAGAGCCACTACAAGCAATGTCATTAAATACCAGCCCCGTTTTGTTCGTAGCTCCTGTTGCTTGATAAGCTAACTGGTTTCTATAACCAGCACCTTCGTTAATGAAATAAACATTAACATCGTGACTGTATTTCATGAATAACTTACTAGGATCTAATTGAAATTGTCCACTATTTGGCAGTGCAACTCTTTCTGCTTGCACATATTGCTGGAAAGGAGTGTCATTAAAACCAGTTGTTTGTTTGCCTTGTATTAGTGGTTGTTGCCATGAATTATTCCATGTAAAACCAGCAGCAGATGCAGTATTTACTTGAGACAAGAATCCAGTCAAGGCAGTAGTCGCAAAAACTAATCCTGTCAAAGTTTTTTTCAACATATAATTGCTTTCTAATCTGTACTCAAAATCTGAAAAGTTCGTTAAGCAATGAGGCTTAATTAATTTAATTGATATCTTAGTTTTTAGAGAATTGTCTATATTCAAAATCTGTTTTGGTGGACTCTTTAATATTTATGTAGCTATTCAGTAATTACTTGGATTTAGTAAAAATTATTTATACGTTAGTTTTCTAATTTAGAACTATCATTAATTTGTCAAGAGTAATAATTACCACAAAATATCAGTCGTCTTTTTTATTTAGATACCCAAGAACTTAATATTCACAACAAAGTATAAAAATTTCTGTTCTCTGTTCGTTGTAACTCTACCCCACTCTCCCTTGAAGAGCTTCTCCCAGAATAGCCCTTCTCGTAGAGTAGGAGTACGGGGTTCGTATACTCTTACGGTAAGTTCTCCGGATAATCTACGAGAACACCACCAATGAACGCAGTCGCTACCTCTGAAAGCTGTTCAACGTGCTGCTTACTGCTGTTGTGTCTACGTGATTGGGGCTGAACTCAACTGTTCTCGCTATTTTCTTGTGAGGTTATTTCACCAGATTCTACTCCTATTTTCTGGTTTAACCTGATAACCTCTTAGCTGGGACTTTATAGTATTAGCAACTAAATTTATGCAGAAAGCATCTGCCCGTCACTTAGAATCAGTTGGTATTGCAGATATTGCTGCACAATCTACAGACATTAAATTACTTGTTTTAGATATAGATGGAACTATTGCCGGGCAATCGAACATCATTACCGAACCCGTGAAGCAAGCAATTAGTACGGTGCAAGCCCAAGGAGTTAAGGTAGTCATCGCGACAGGCAGAATGTATCGCTCTGCCTTGCGTTTCCATCAAGAAATTAACTCTACTTTGCCTTTAATAGCCTATCAAGGAGCGTGGATTCAAGACCCAGTCTCTCAAACAATGCATCGACATTTACCTGTTTCTAGGGAAATTGCCGAGCAGCTATTGGATTATTTTGAACAACCAGAACTGCGATCGCTGTTGTCTGTCCACTTTTATATAAATGATCAACTCTACGTCCGAGAAGTCACAGTAGAAACTCAAATTTACGCAGAACGTTCTGGTATTATCCCCATTCCCGTAGGTGACTTACGCCAAGTCTTGAGCAACGAACCTACAAAAATTTTGGCTTTATGTGATGACACAGATATTATTGACAACTTACTAGGCTCTTTGGCTAGTCAATACACTCCTGCTGAACTGTATCTCACCAAATCTGTTGCTACATTCTTTGAAGCAACTAACCCTTTTGCGAACAAAGGAACAGCAGTACGCTACATAGCTGAAGAACAACTAGGACTACAATCTCACAATGTTATGACTATTGGTGATAACTTTAATGATGTGGAAATGTTCAATTATGCTGGCATCAGTGTCGCAATGGGCAATGCGCCTCTACAAGTACAAGCGATCGCTAATTGGATTGCACCTAATGTTGAAGAAAACGGGGTAGCAGTGGCAATTGAAACACTACTGCTTTAATGAAGAACGGCAGTAAACAAATTAGCTCTTAAGATTTACTAGCACATTTATCTTAGCTACTTAGTCCTGCTATTTAACGAGTGCAGGACTTCTTATTATCTATAGTCTCTCAAAATAGAAAAAGATGGCGAAAAGCGTATCGCTCATCTAAAAATCAGAAAGGGTACCGACGACTGGCCGTGTTTCGTCTCGGTACCCTCGCTGGTTCGCTCCTCACACACCAGATAATATATCTTAAGTGATTCAACCAGTCAATACTTGTTACAAAAATTTTGATTAATGTCAGTGATATACATTTGAATTTATTGTTTTATGAAAAGCATTTAAAACTTTTACTGACAGTTGAAGTAGTTTTGTACTTCATGCCATCTTCATAATTCAAAAGGAGCAAAAGCATTTAATTTTTCCTCCAACAGAAATTTTAAAACCCATTGAGTAGCTATGATCAATCCATGCCTAACTAGGGCTAATTCTGGTGAAGTAGTTTTAACCTCACCCCAAATGCGGCAATTGCACCAGAAATTTTCAAAAGCCTGGCTTAGAGAAAGCGCCGCTTTTTCCCACCTCACCCAAGCCTCAGTAGATGAATATTCTAATTCATCCATCACTTGCACCAATTCATTCATAAGACGAAATTCAGCAGGATGATTGAACCGTAGTTTTTGCTCTGTGTTCAACCAAGATATTACATCAGTTGAAATAAACAATTCTTCTTGCCGAGCTAATCGCATTAACGAGCAGCAGCGTGCATGAGCATACTGAACCGGAAACACAGACGAAGACAATTGGACATCGGGATGCTCTGGCGCAAGGACAATTTCTTTGTTCGTACCCCCTTTTTCCACTCCAAGGGATACAAGTTTTTTCAACCAAGCAGCTAGAGCTAGATGAACCAATTCTAAATGAATCCAGCCAGGCGGGATAATTCTAACTCTGAAAACGTCGCTAGACTCTATCAATAAATGAGAGGCGATCGCATTGGCAATTTCCATCGCAGGCAGATTCTCATATTTCGATAACCTAAGTGCAATACCTGTGATGTACAAAACTCGTTCACTATCTCTTCCTTTAGATAGAGGAATTATCTTATCTACTATGCATTCAATTCTATGAGCTTTAGTATAAATACTCAATGAAGTCATCAAGTAATAATGTACTAACTGTTTAATTGATGTGTATTTGCTAACTTGTAGCATTTAATGCATAGTTAATACGGTAAAATTAGAATATTTGAGAAATGTTAATTTTATGTCATCTGTCTTAGGATAGAACTTTAATTTAGAGAAAGAAAAATTAGAATTGTGCAAATTTTTTTTGAAACAGAGTAAATTTTACTACAATCATTGTACAGTAATAAGTATACAAAAGAGTAGAAGCTCAGTTTCTACCTTTTAGATGGCTGGCACTGTTAGGTGTTAAGCCTGACTAGCCAACAAGAAGACACTCCTTGCACCTTTTTATGACGTCTTTGTCTTCAGCCGAACGCTCTTTGTTACCTATGCAATCTCCATCCTCTTTTTCTGAGGCATCACGGCCTTTTTTAACTTGGCAACGGATTCTTGATTGGGCTCAGGAACACTATCGCTGCCGCACCTTTAGCAAAGATGAGCGCATTCCAGCCCGACCTGGATTGCTGTATTTGGTGCAAAGGGGTGCGATCCGTATGGTAGGAACCGCCCAAGTAAGTGCTACAGCCAGTCAGTTAACGTCTCGACGCATTAATAGAACTCCAGAAGAAGCTTTCTTGGGATTTGTTGGTGCAGGACAGCCGTTTGAAATTGTTGCTCAGTCACCATTCACGCTCCAGGCTTATGCACATGTTGACCAAACTATGGTGCTCTGGATGTACTGGCACGACTTAGACAACTGGCCTCACTTCCGTCGTGAAGTGATGGATGCCTTCAGGTTACAGCACCAGCGCAAGTTGCTGTGGCTGAGTGCTTTAGGACAACGCCGCACAATTGACCGACTTCTAGGATTTCTCACATTATTAATTGAGGAATATGGAGAGCCGGCAATGAGCGAAACCGATCCTGAAGTTATTCGTGGTTATTGTTTACCTTTCCCTCTTACCCATGCCCAAATTGGCAGTGCCATTGGTTCGACTCGTGTCACTGTCACCCGTTTGATGGGCAAGTTGCGTCAACGCGGCTTGATTTTAACTCAAGGGGATAATCTCATCTGCTTGCCAGCAGAGTCGATTAATAGAGCCAGCTAAAGTACGATCGCGCAATCTCTAATGAGAAGCAGCCTTACCATAAAAATAGCACCAACCACGCTAACTTCAGGAGAAGGCGCTACTCTTCAACAGAGAAGGCACTGAAATGAATCTTGTTGTTCTCATAAAAAATGCAAGATTCTACAGGTGTGTACAAAAGCAAGCACTACTCTAGCTATATGCTCATGACAGGTGTCAGCGTACTTTGACAAACCCCGCTTGGGAGATAAGTTCTTGTCCCTGTTCAGTTAGCACTAAGTTGGCATAAGCAGTACCCGCTCGCTCATCAGTTTGAGCATTCTGTTTGACCACCACAAACAGACTGCGGGTGATCGGGTAATTTCCTGACTGGAAGGCCTCAATGTTCAATTTATTCCGATTACCAGGGCATTCTGAAGGGAGAACGAATGGCTCTTGGTATGGAGAAATATATTGCCCTTGTGTTCGCCCCAACGGCAAGGGCTTGATTGAACATTGAGGAACAACTTCTGGGGCAGAAGCATAGTATATACCACCAAGATTACTAGCCACTTTTTGTAGGGCTTGGGTGGTCGTAGAAAGAAACTCTACATTAGATCCAAAAGCTTTTTTCCCAAGATATCTTGGGAAAAAAGCTCCACTGTGCCGCCATCACTCAGGCGACGAGAATATGCATTAATAGGAATATTGGGGCCTCCGACTTGGCTCCAATTTGTGATTTTGCCAGTGTAAATTGACCTTAACTGGTCTATGGTCAGTCCTGGAATTGGAAGATTGGGATTTACTGCTACTGCTAAACCATCGATCGCTACAGGAATTTGTTGGAGACTAAATCCACGCTGCTTGGCACGAGCTAACTCCTCATCCAAGATTGGTCGAGACGATTGAGCAAACGCTAATTTATTATCAATTAAGGCTTGAATACCCGTACCAGAGCCAGGAGTGCCAGTATTAGGTTCTACGTAACGTAGTCTAAATTCTGGTCGTGCAGCTTGAACTGCCGAATCAACTGTAAGTCGAATTGGTGCCCAAGAAGTGCTGCCTCCATAGTTGAATAATCCTGTCGGCACATTTTGGACAGAAGCAAAAGTCTTACTGCTAGGTTCTGGCTTGGTAATATTAGGACTGGGAATAGTAGGTTGAGATTTAGAGACTCGATTTAAATTCAAGTCAGTTTTTCTTGTAAACCACCAGAAGCCGCCAGCTATAAGTCCTACTGTGATCAATAGGGACACTACCAGAATTGGTGTCTCATTTTTTTGTGACATAGTAATTTACCAGATATTGGTTGCTAGTTATGGGTTGTAAAAAATACCACTAACCAATAACTACTATCCACTAAATAAATTTAATTATCGAATCCTGACAAATCCAGTTTTAGAGATTAATTCTTGACCTTGCTTTGTAAGCAGCAAGTTAGCATAGGCTTCTCCTGCTTGCTGATCGCTTTGGTTGTTTTGTTTAACAATTACAAATAATCTACGGGTGATGGGATATTCGCCACTTTGAAAGGCAGCTACATTGAGCTGGTTGCGTTTCTGTGGACACTGAGAAAGAGGGACAAATGGCTCTTGGTAAGGAGGAATCAATTTATCAGTGGAGCGCCCTAGTGGCAGATATTTAACGCTACATTGGCCAATAACTTCTGGGGCAGAGGCATAGTAAATACTGCCAGGATTTTTTGCTACTTCTTTTAAAGCTTGGGTTGTAGTAGAGATAAATTGAACGTTGTTACCAAATTTCTCTCCAGCTAAGACATTTTCCCCAAAAAATTCTACAGTGCCTCCCTCTTGTTGGCGGCGAGAATATGGTGTAAGTTTTAAATTTGGCCCGCCTAATTCTTGCCAATTGGTAACTTTGCCAGTGTAGATATCTTTGAGTTGGGCAACTGTTAAACCGCGAATATTAAGGAGAGGGTGAGTTGCGATCGCAATGCCGTCAATCGCTACCGGAATTTCTTTGAGTGTAAAACCTCGTTGTTGTGCTTGTTTAAATTCTTCGTCTTTAATTGAACGTGAAGACTGAGAAAAAGCTAGCTGGTTACTTAACAGCATTTTAATTCCGCTTCCAGAACCAGGAGCACCTGTAGTTGGATCTGTATAGCGTAGTTGAAATTGAGGAAATACTGTCTGAACTGCTGTATCAACTTCTTTACGAATTGGAGCCCAAGTAGTACTACCACCGTAGCTAAATAAGCCTGCTGGAACATTTGGAATTTGGGCAAAATTATCAATATCAGGTTGTTTAAGAGTTTGAGACATATTATTGTTAGCGTCAAATAATTTGATACCAGAATTATTTGCTAACCATAACGATCCACCGCCTACAACCCCGAAGGTAATCATTAAGGCTAAAACTAAAACTGTAGTTTCATTTTTTTTAGACATCAAAGTTTTTAAAATTTTTGCTATTACAGCTATTTTCAACCTTTTAATTAATTTATGTAGGTTAAGAAATGGTTAACCTTACATATTTTTAATCAAGGCTTCACGGCTGCTGCAAATTCAAGAGAAAGATTCGCTTGTGAAGAGTATTAAGCTGTTAAAATATTAAAGACAATAATTTGTAAATCAGACGAAATAGTGCTGTAACTGCAATTGTTACTAATCCAGCTGCAATAGATAGAATAATAATTTGTTGAATGCTAATACCCGCTTGGAATAAGGGTACAAAAAAAATAATCGCAAAAGTAATAGCAGGAATAATTAATAAATCCCATTTTTCAATCCATCGTCTGGTTTGAGCGAAAATTAGTATGCCTAAAATTAGCGCGGAAGCAGCAAGAGTAATGACTGGGGATTTTATCAAACTATAGAGGGCGATCGCAATTAATCCACCCTCAAACCCACTAAATCCTGCACCTGTTAAAAACTCCCAAGTGGAGAACGGTGCTACGGAGGAAGTTCGAGATGGTTGCTGTTGGGGTTGATTTGGTACAGGCTGCGGTTGTCGTAATTGGTTGGGTTGTTGGGGGTGAATTTTGGTAGGTACAATCGGTTGCGGTGGTGCATTCAGAGCGTCCAAAACTTCTTGGGCTGACTGAAAACGTTGATTGGCGGCAGGTAACAGCATCTGATCGAGAATATCAGCTAGATAAGAGCTAATTGTAGTTTGACTGCGCCATTTCCACTGGTTGCTGTACACATCAAATAATTGAGTT
The DNA here is from genome assembly GCF_038404745.2 of Chlorogloeopsis sp. ULAP02. Lineage (NCBI taxonomy): Bacteria > Bacillati > Cyanobacteriota > Cyanophyceae > Nostocales > Chlorogloeopsidaceae > Chlorogloeopsis > Chlorogloeopsis sp. ULAP02. Next base: position 17,182 of record NZ_JAYKTT020000075.1, read on the forward strand.
ACATCATTCTCACCCGTGAGCAAAATTACAATTGTTACAGCCAATGCGTATAAATCTGTAGATGGAAATACCCGTCCCCCAGACATTTGTTCCGGCGGTGCAAAGCCCAAAGAATAAATTCCTGTTGAAGCTGCTGCTCCAGATGCAGCATTAGCTACCTGCTTAACTGCGCCAAAATCTAACAAGTAAAGTTTGCCGTTACGATGGCGCATGATATTAGAAGGCTTGATATCTCTGTGAATAATGCCTTTGTGATGAACAAACTGCAATACCTTCAAAATTTCTCGCAGTACTTCCAATACTTCTGGTTCGGAAAACTTACCTTTTTGGGCTAATTCCTCGTCAAGGTTTTGTCCATCAATGTATTCCTGGACGAGATAAAAAAATTGGTCTTGCTTCCCTGGTTGTAAGAAACTAGAAACTATCACCGGAAAGAAAGCATATAAATCGGGAATTTGGTCGTGTTGAGTGCCAATTTCTTCTAAGACTACAGCTTCTCTCTCAAACAAATCTTGGGCTAATTGCAATTGAGTAGTGGTTAAATTGCCTGCTGGTTGGAATTGCTTAACCACACACTGACGCATCCCAGGAGTATAGCGATCGCGTGCCAAAAAAGCTGCCCCAAATCCTCCTTTACCTAATAACTTTGTAGGTAAATAGCGACCAACTAAAATCAGGGGCATACCACAAGCTGTGCAGTATTTTTGCTGCACTGTTCTTAAGGTGGAATGATCATCTAAATCTTGAAAATAGTTTTGCGGACGGGGACAACCGGGACGAGTGCAATAAGTTTCCATACTTGTCAATTGTCATCAGTCATTAGTCATTAATCACCAGCCATTACTGAATGACAAAGGACAAATGACAAATGACGAATGACTAAATTTTAACTCTCATCAGAGTGAGATGTGTCCGTATCTAAAGTTGTATTGATTGCCATACTTCTATGATGGTGTGACGATTTTAACACATCAAGATTCCACCCAGGGGCAGCAAACTGAGGGAGAATTTCTTTGCTAAAAGCTTCTGCTGCCTTGGATCTATAGCGATTGGGATTACAAATTAGCCACAGTGTTCGCTTGACGATCACACCTTCAATGGGAGTGCAGTGTAGAACTCCCATTTGTAATTCTTTAGCGATCGCGGAAGTAGAAACAAAAGCGGCTCCCAAACCAGATTGCACAGCATTTTTAATTGCTTCTATAGAATTGAGTTCCATTTCCACTTTTAAACGCCGTGTATCAATATCATGTCGTGCTAAAACCTGATCGATGACCTTACGGATTGTCGATTGGGAATCGAGAGCTATGAATTGTAATTTATATAGGTCTTCTTTTTGAATGGTTTCAAGTTTTGTAAAAGGATGAAAGACAGGTAAAATCAGCGCCAACTCATCTTCAGAGTAAGGAATGATTTCTAATGATTCTGCCAACTCACCAGGAATTTCACCACCGATGATTGCCAGATCAACTTGTCCATTCACAACACTCCAGGCTGTTCGGCGAGTAGAGTGGACATGTAATTGCACCGCCACATCTGCATATTTTTGTCGAAACAACCCAATCATCCGGGGTAAGAGATAAGTACCGGTAGTTTGAGAAGCCCCGACAATTAAAGTACCACCTTGAAGATTTTGTAGATCCTCGATCGCACGGCAGGTTTCCTGACACAGACTAAGGATTTTTTCTCCATAACTTAGGAGTAGATGTCCTGCCTCTGTTAATTGTGCGCGGCGTCCTCCACGATCAAATAGGGGAACATCGAGTTGCCGTTCAAGGTTTTGTACTTGTAAGCTGACGGCAGGTTGGGAGACGTAGAGGCTATCAGCAGCACGCTTAAAGCTCCCTTCTGCGGCGATCGCTTTTAGAATACGTAACTGATCTAATGTGAAAGGAAGGTCAGACATAAGGCTCAACCCACAAACTTTGAAAGGAGCAGCATTGGCAATAAACCCGCAATTTATAGTATTCTGGCTAGGCGTAATTTATTGCATCTTAAACTTGGAGGCTTTATCCGCAAAAGACAGTAACACAACATCTTGACTAAAGTCCCCCTTTGAATACTTTGTGGTATTGATTGTACTGAATTAAGCTTGCTTTAAGTTACTTCACTTATGTTTATGATGCTGCCATCTTGGTTAACTACCAGCCATCTCGTCATCTTGGGATTACAATTAGGTTTTGCAATTGCCCATAGTGGAGGAGCTGCTTTGCGGCCTTGGGCAGAAAAACACATAGGCCCACGCCTCTATCGCATTATGTTTGCGTTAATCAGCCTGCCTTTAGCTGTAATCTTAATCATTTACTTTTTTAACCACCGTTATGATGGTTTGCAACTTTGGCAGATTCAAGGTTTACCTGGGGTAAAGGCATTAGTCTGGATTTTATCAGCAATATCTTTTTTATTTTTATATCCTGCTACTTTCAATCTACTAGAAATTGCTGCCGTCACCAAACCACAAGTTCATCTCTATGAAACAGGAATTATTCGTATTACCCGCCATCCTCAAATGGTTGGACAGATAATTTGGTGTGTAGCCCATACTCTCTGGTTGGGTACTACATTTACCCTTGTTACTTCCGCAGGATTAATTTTGCACCACTTGTTTGGTGTCTGGCATGGCGATCGCCGCTTAAGTTGGCGCTATGGCAAAGCGTTTGCCACTCTCAAAGAACGCACGAGCATTATGCCTTTTGCTGCCATTCTAGATGGGCGTCAACATCTGGAATGGCGAGAATTTTTGCGCCCTGCCTATGTGGGAGTAGCGATATTTGTATTACTTCTATGGTGGTCTCATCCACTATTGTTGACGGCAACTAGTAGGGTACAATGGTGATCCAGGTTGAAACAAAACTGACAGCAGCATAGGATAGAAACCAGATGAGCATTTTGGCTCACCAGTTACTACCAATTCAATGTAGGATAAATTGAAGTAGCTGTCAGGGAAGGTAGAACTAGCAAATTTTAGACTTTAATTATTGATAGTTGTTTGTCAGCTATCAACGTTTTAAGTAAAAGGAACGGAACGTTTAACTTTCCTTCTCTAGACGAGCAAACAGGAGTGAAAAACCTTAAAATCCTACTACGGTTGATGCATTAGCTTTTGTGCCAGCATCAATTATGAGCAAGATAAAATCAAGGCTAAAATTTTTGTACATCTGTAATTATGCCCTGAAAGCGTCTATTGACAGTTACTGGCTTACCCTACTACTGTTGATCGCTATTTGGATATGAAAACCCTATAATTTTAGAGGCATCATGGTGTTGTCGGTTAGTGAGCGGACGTTTACTCAAGAAGTTTTAGAATCTCCGATTCCTGTTTTGGTAAATTTTGAAGCTCCTTGGTGTGGCTTGTGCCGCATCATTCACCCTTTGTTATTGCAATTTAAATCGCAATGCGGCGAGCAAATTAAATTGGTCGGTATTAACGCCGATGATAATTTCAAGTTGTCTACTACATATCGACTCAAATCATTACCAACTTTGCTGTTGATTGAAAATGGCATTGTTAGGCAACGTTTGGAAGGTTTTCGGGGGCGTGAAGATTTACTTCAGGCTTTAGAAGCAATAAAACTTAGTTACGGCAAGCATCCTAAAGTTCACAAAAGTACTAAAACAGCAGAGCTGGGAATTGTTTAGCATAAAAACATTCTTTGTCAAGAGTCAATGGTTATAAAGTAAAAAAAATTATGCTATCAACTTTTGACTTATAACTGCCAAAAAATGCCAAAAATATAAAACCATGTTTAATTACCTCACTCAATCAGTATCGGGTGGGGTATTTTATCGTGAAGGGTGTGTGTCACAATTATTAACAGATCCGACAAGTTAATCAACGAAAGGCTGAAGTATGAAGGTTAAAGTATGAAACAATGTCTAGCTCCTGGTTCCTGTCGAAGCTTGTACTTTACTCACACAAAACATTTCGCCCACAACAAGGGGTGTTAAAGTGCCAAAAGCAGGCAGTCTCAATAACCGTGCGAAATTTGCACATTCTTTCATCCTTAAATCCTTTGGCCTTCATCCTTTTTCATGAAGAATTCTAAAAGTAGGCGTCAGTGATGGAAGTAATCTATCAATATGCCTGGCTGATTCCGGTATTACCTCTTTTAGGGGCAATGTTGGTTGGGCTGGGATTAATCTCTCTCAATCAGGTGACGAACCGTTTACGACAGCTTAACGCCGTGTTGATTATCTCCCTCATGGGAGCGGCGATGGGGCTGTCGTTTGCCATATTATGGAGTCAACTGCATGGACACGCCCCTTATCTTCGCACCCTAGAATGGGCGGCTGCGGGCAATTTTCATCTGAGCATGGGCTACACTATTGACCACCTGACAGCCTTGATGCTAGTGATTGTGACGACAGTAGCTTTCTTAGTCATGGTTTACACTGACGGCTACATGGCGCACGACCCTGGCTATGTCAGGTTCTATGCCTATCTCAGCTTATTTGGCTCTTCGATGTTGGGTCTGGTGGTAAGTCCCAACTTAGTGCAGATTTACATCTTCTGGGAACTAGTAGGTATGTGTTCTTATCTACTGGTTGGTTTCTGGTACGATCGCAAATCAGCAGCAGATGCAGCCCAAAAAGCATTTGTTACCAACCGCGTCGGCGACTTTGGTCTTTTGTTGGGTATTTTGGGACTATTCTGGGCAACAGGAAGCTTTGATTTTCAGATCATGGGCGATCGCCTTGCCCAACTGCTGCATACAGGTTCGCTCAGTAATGTTCTGGCAGCTTTGTTTGCAATTTTAGTCTTCTTAGGCCCGGTAGCTAAATCAGCCCAATTTCCCCTCCACGTCTGGCTACCAGATGCGATGGAAGGCCCTACACCCATCTCAGCCTTGATTCACGCGGCAACAATGGTGGCAGCAGGCGTCTTCCTGATTGCCCGGATGTACCCAGTGTTTGAACACGTTCCGGCGGCAATGAATACAATTGCCTACACTGGGGCGTTTACAGCTTTTTTGGGGGCAACAATTGCCATTACCCAAAATGACATCAAAAAGGGTTTAGCTTACTCCACCATTTCCCAACTTGGTTACATGGTGATGGCAATGGGAGTAGGCGCTTACTCGGCTGGGCTTTTCCACCTCATGACCCACGCGTACTTTAAGGCGATGCTGTTTTTGGGTTCAGGTTCGGTGATTCACGGCATGGAAGCAGTCGTCGGTCATAACCCTGACTTGGCACAGGATATGCGCTTAATGGGTGGACTGCGTAAGTTCATGCCGATTACAGCACTTACCTTCTTCATCGGTTGCGTGGCAATTGCTGGTATCCCGCCTTTTGCTGGATTCTGGTCAAAAGATGAAATTCTCAGTGCCGCTTTTGCCTCTAACCCACTGCTATGGGGTGTAGGCTGGCTCACAGCCGGGATTACTGCCTTCTATATGTTCCGGATGTATTTCACCACCTTTGAAGGTCAATTCCGGGGCAATAAAACCCAGTTGTGGGATAAGCTCAAGTCTCCTGTCGGCATGGCGATTGTTACGGGTTTTGAAAGAACTCCTGCTTTTGGCCCTGGTGCGATGACTAAAGGAGAACTGGAAGCCCACGAAGAACACCACGAGCACGACAACCACGGACACAATCATAGTGAATATCCGCACGAGTCCCCTTGGACAATGACCCTACCATTGGTGGTGCTGGCAATTCCTTCGGTGTTGATTGGTTTGGTGGGGACACCCTTTGCTAACTACTTTGAGGAGTTTATCTATTCCCCTAACGAAACCCTTGAGGAAGTAGTGGCAAAAGCCGCAGAAGTTGACCTGCATGAGTTTTACATCATGGCAGGTGGTTCAGTGGGAATTTCCTTAATTGGGATTACGGTAGCTTCCTTAATCTATTTGTGGGGTAAGATTAACCCAGTGGCGATCGCGGCCCAAATTAAACCACTTTATGAGTTATCTCTCAACAAGTGGTATTTCGATGACATTTACCACCGCGTATTTGTGCTTGGCTCACGTCGTTTAGCTAGACAAGTGATGGAAGTTGACTACCGCGTTGTCGATGGTGCCGTCAACCTTACAGGCTTTTTCACCCTTGTCAGCGGCGAAGGCTTGAAATACTTTGAAAACGGTCGCGCTCAATTCTACGCTTTAATTGTGTTTGCGGCAGTCTTGGGCTTGGTGATTGTCTTTGGTGTAACTTAAATTAACCAAAGTTGTAAGTAATCACTGTTGCTATCTCATGAGTTATTTATTGCTCAATAAGTTTGTGTTATGAGGATGAGGGCAGGTAAATGTATTTACCTGTCTTTATCTTTTTTGATTTTTGTTAAATCAACCTAACAAATGAAGGCCTAATCGCGAAAAAACTGCTAGTTAATAGCTAGTAGCCTAAGCCCTTACATAACGAACGACTTCGATGAATACAGCTAATTTTCCTTGGCTGACCACAATTATTCTGTTACCCGTAGTAGCATCGCTGCTGATTCCGATCATCCCAGATAAAGACGGCAAAACAGTGCGCTGGTATGCCCTGATTGTTGGGTTGATCGATTTTGCCTTGATTGTTACTGCTTTTTATTTTGGGTATGACTTCTCCAATCCGAATTTGCAGTTATTTGAGAGTTATGCCTGGGTTCCACAGCTGGATTTGAATTGGTCAGTAGGGGCAGATGGTTTGTCAATGCCCCTAATTATTTTGACTGGATTCATTACCACATTGGCGGCTTTGGCGGCTTGGCCTGTGACGCTAAAACCCAAGCTATTTTACTTTTTGCTTTTGGCGATGTATGGCGGACAAATTGCTGTATTCGCCGTCCAGGATATGCTGTTGTTTTTCCTGGTATGGGAACTGGAATTGATTCCGGTTTACCTGCTGTTAGCAATTTGGGGAGGAAAAAAACGGCAATACGCAGCGACTAAGTTTATTTTGTACACTGCCGGCGGTTCCTTGTTTATTTTGGTAGCTGGCTTGGCGATGGCATTTTATGGTGATACGGTCACATTTGATATGCGATCGCTCGCTGCAAAAGACTATGCCTTAAACCTTCAACTCTGGCTGTATGGTGCTTTTTTGATTGCCTACGCTGTCAAGTTGCCTATCTTCCCACTCCATACCTGGCTACCAGATGCTCACGGTGAAGCCACAGCTCCCGTACATATGTTACTGGCTGGTATTCTTCTGAAAATGGGTGGTTACGCCTTAATTCGGATGAATGCTCAGATGCTTCCCGATGCTCACGCTTATTTTGCCCCTGTATTGGTGATATTGGGGGTAGTTAACATTATCTACGCAGCCCTCACATCCTTTGCGCAGCGCAATCTGAAGCGGAAGATTGCCTACTCTTCGATTTCCCACATGGGCTTTGTGACGATTGGTATTGCTTCCTTTACCGATTTGGGTTTGAATGGGGCAATGCTGCAAATGGTATCCCACGGTTTGATTGGAGCAAGTTTATTCTTTTTGGTAGGAGCAACTTACGATCGCACCCACACCCTGATGTTGGATGAGATGGGCGGTGTCGGCAAGAAAATGGGCAAGATTTTCGCTATGTGGACGACTTGTTCCTTAGCGTCTTTGGCATTACCCGGAATGAGTGGTTTTGTGGCAGAGTTGATGGTATTCGTAGGATTTGCTACTAGCGATGTCTATAACCCCACTTTCAAAGTTATTGTGGTGTTCTTGATGGCAGTTGGAGTAATTTTAACTCCGGTTTACCTGCTGTCAATGCTGCGGGAAATTTTCTACGGCGAAGAGAACAAAGAATTAGTTTCTCACCAGAAACTCATCGATGCCGAACCCCGCGAAATCTTTATCATCGCCTGCTTGTTAGTGCCAATTATTGGGATTGGTTTGTATCCCAAGATATTGACTCAGGTATACGATGCTTCGACAGTACAGCTAACTGAAAGATTGCGAGATGCTGTACCGTCATTAGCTCAACAAAAAGCGCCTGCGGTATCGCTAAATGCGCCTGCTATTGGTGAAGACATAAGGAAAAAGTAAAAGATAAAAGAAAAATAGATGACTTTTACTTTTCTTAATATTTCACAGGGTAGGTTTTTGCCTGCCCTTTTTTGTGTGCGATCGCTCCTCAATTTATTTCATGCTGATTGACGAGGATCGTCTACGGGTGGATGCCAACCAGCTTCTACTCAAAACCTACGAGCATCTTGAATTGCTCCCTCGTCATGCCTTTCATCATTCATATCTAGGCGATCGCACGTAGCACGACCTATGGAAGTAACTCCACAGATCTTCAAACTATCTACTGTCCAGATAAAATGCTTAGACCACAGCTGCTGACGGGGATTAAATAAAGGTACTATTTCCTGAGTTTGAGGGTCTGTTCCCTTTGTAAAGTTGTAGCGACGCTTGTTGCAGCGATGACAAGCCAAAGCTAAATTTTCAACATCATCAGAACCGCCTAAAGACTGAGGCTGGATGTGGTCAATAGTGAAACGATTTGGACTTAGGTATTCTGGGGAGTGGCAATACTCGCAGAGGAATCTGGCTCGTCGTCGTACAAGTTTTCGAGTTGAGTTGGACACCATTTAGCTTGGGCTGCAAGTTGGGCATTGATGAAAGTAAAAATTCGCGATAATTCAGAGATTCCATCCAGTTCAGCCCGCTCTTCTTTGGTGAGTATATCTTGTTTGTTCTTTACCAGAAGTTCTTCAAACCGAGACTGTAATTCATCTGTAAATTTGAAGATATGGACATCTCCAAGCTGGCTCATCCTGACTCCAGAGCGCATGAAGAATGAAGGTTGAACCATTTCTTGAGCAATCATGGTGTTCTTTTCATGCCTTTAGTATCACGATAATAGCAAATATCAGCAAAACTCATTAGAAATTGTTTGAGATACCTTCATCGAACTTTTAAAGATAAGCTGCAAAAAAATGGTTACTAATTTGTTCATCAGGGAACTCTATATATAAGACTAAGACTACTCAGCAGTAACAGAGAAAATCTGTAGTTAACAATTTTTAAGCAGTAAATAAATATCAGGAGTATTCATGATTCCACTAATTTTAGGAGCTATTGCCTTAGCTACTGGCGTTGTTGGTGCAGGAGCAGGAGCAGTAGGATTTTCCGATATGAATGAGGCAAAGGAAATTGGGAAACGCGCTCAAAAGCGACACGAGGATGCAGTCAGCGACTTAAAAGAATACTGGGAAGGCACTAACAACCTAGCAGAAGAGTATGGTCACTTCCAGCTTGATGTGATGATGTATACAATTGGACGCTTTGTTGACTTCATTGAGCGAAACATTGGTACAGCAAAACAAAGTGAAAAGGAGTTTTTAGAAGGACTAGAAGATATTTCAATTCAACAAATCAAGGAGTATAAAACTGCCGCACTACAAGCTGAACAATTCTTCAAAGGAGGCGTTAAGGCTATTGGAGCAGCAGCAGCAGGTTATGGTGGGGCAATGAGTCTTGCCACCTCTGTGGGAGTTGCTAGCACTGGAGCAGCTATATCAGGGCTTAGTGGTGCAGCCGCGTGGAACGCTACTCTCGCATGGTTGGGTGGTGGCGCATTAGTTGCTAATGGCGGTGGAATGGCGCTTAGTTCTCTTGTATTAGGTGGTATAACTGTTGGCCCAGCTTTACTTATTGGTGGCTTTGTACTTGCTGGTGAGGGTGAGAAAGCTTTGACAAAAGCACGGGAGTATGAAGCAGAAGTCAATACAGCAATTGCTAAGATGAACGCTGCTAAAGACTTTATGCAACAAGTAAGAAGACGAATTAACGAGTTAAGAAATCTGCTCGAATCCCTCAATGACTATGCTGTTTTGGGTCTCAACGAACTAGAATCACTGCCATCATTTGATAAAAACCGTGATGCCAGCAAGTTTCAACAAGTCGCACTTCTGGTGAAAGCTCTTGCAGAAATTATGAAAACTCCTGTTTTAGATGGTGAAGGACAGATAAATGCTGCTACTGCCACTATCCAAGCTAAATACCGCTCCTTGGGAGACAATTAAGCGTGTCTGTACAGAAAATAACTACTTTTGTAGTCGAAAAAATAAATCCTGCTGAATGCTTACAACAGATGGTTTCAGCCTACACCGATTACCTCAAGATAGCCGAACAAGAACAGACGAAGCGACGCGAAATAGAAGCTTGGGAGAAAGAAACAATCACCAGAATTAACGCCCAGCGAGAGTTGTTGATGGCGTACCTTGATCGCTCTTTTGATGAACGTGCAGAAAATTTTCGCGCTTTATTTGCTGTAGTTGATAGTGCGATCGCATCCGGTAATAATGAGCAACTCGCTCTTACTTTAAACTCAATTACAGAAATAGCGAAATCAAGCCCATTCAAAGAACTTGCTAATCTAGCATCTGTCCGCGCTGCATTGAACGATCCGAACCACGAATGGACTTTTTGATTTTGTAACAAGACACCCCAGAAGCTAGTAGAGAGGCGTACACCGCAGGGGTTCTTGTAGGGTAAATTCGCGTCTCTACATTTAACTAAAGGTAATTTTATAGTACAATTGTACCAACAAATATATTTACTTTTCAGCCTCTATCAACAGGCGATCGCTCATTACCTCAATCTCAAATTCCTGCTACTGAGTGATGGAGTAGTCATTATTACGGGAATCATTAGTATATGGTGACTCATTCTTGCTGATGAAGGGGTTTAAAGCTGAGTATCAAACAAATAAACAGATAGGAGCATAAATAGGGAATATGGAAATTAAATTGGGGTTTGGACAAATTCCAAAAAGTCAGTACATTTTTGTCAATCGAGAATCCGATTACTGTTGGTATATGCTCTCTGAAGATAAAAGACAAATACCAATTTATGATAAAGCTTTAACTGGGGTGATTACAGGAATAGAAGTTAACAAAAAAGTTGAAACTTCATTTGGAGAAGCTGAAAAAACGGATTTATCTATTTTGGCAGATAAACCTTATATTATCCGCTCAGGAAGTGATTCTTACTTTTCTAAAAGTTTGTTGCTGTCGTTGGATGCCCTTACTTTTGAACAATTGCGTAAACCAATTACTATCACTGTCAGTCCTGGCGAGAGAACTATAGTCTTTTGTGCAATTTACGATCCAGAAAATTATCGAGCTATAGATGTTAATTGGGACGGACACAAAGAGCTTAATTGGCAAGCTTTAGGGGAAAAAGTAAGTCTAAAAATCAATCATCTTCATCACTCAAGTCAAAAGCATACAGAAATTTCTGAGCGTTTAACAATAGCTCAACTGCGCGAGATAATGATGGTTAAAATTGACACATACTTAGCAGAATTAGGCTGGACGAAGGAGGAGGGGAAGCAGTATTTGCAGCAGAAGTATGGCAAGCGATCACGTCATCACCTTACAGAGACAGAACTACTTGATTTTATGATGGTAATTTTTGAAACTTTATATACTCAGGCGATCGCCTCTCCCAAAGCCAGCTAATTTGTAGTAGATTTACTTACTGGGCGCGGCAAAATTTGCGATTATTATCATGCTCTGGGTATTGCCAAGAATAAGCAAAATGACTTACTCCTCGTAGTCGTGGTGCAAATTGGCGAAGTGCTTGCATTTGCGTTTCTATGGATGGACGACCATTTACAGGTTTGCCCCAAGCACCCGCTATAGCTGGAATTACCTGAGTACTAAAATTTGCTGTATTTAATACCTGTTTCACTTGTGCGACAATACAACTAACATTACCGCAATTAGCATAAGACATTGGATGCCACTCCAATTTACTTGAAAATCTATCCCAAGGCTGCAAGCGAGAATCAAACCCTCGCCCAACATTTTGGTTAGCATCAGGAAAAAAGACTACTCCGGCAGGAATACCTAACTGTTGAGCTGGATAGGCTGCTAGGTTTACAAAATCCAGAATACCTTGCATAGCGTGAGCAACTGAAAGCTGCCACAACTCCATTTGTAATTGTGGTTGTCGTTGTTCTGGAGGTAGAATTGACTTTTGCTCTATCGGTGGGTTGCGTCCTTGCCATAAAGGTTCACCTTCTTGAGGATAGAGTTTATCAACTTCAGCAATGTCCCCAGCTGTGACGTATCCCTTACTCAAAAAGCGTCGGATAAATTCTTGTCCTTTATTATTCTGCGCTCTTTGAAATAAGGCTTGTTGGGTAGCTTCACTATAAAGCCACAAATCTGTAACTTTGGTGGCGATAGAATTACTTCCTGCCTGGCGAGGATAGCGTATGTAGTCAAATAGTATTCCGTCCGGACGTCGACGTATCACTTCTTGTACCATTTGATAATAGTCACGTTTTGCTTGCAAGTTGTAGGGGTCTATGAATACTTGCGAGTTATTATCTACAACATATAGGCTTGTTTGACCTTTACCATTGCGAGCGATCGCTCTTTCGCGATCGCGGCGTTGGGCATAGGTATAACCGAAATTTGTTGTAAACATCCAAGCATAGACTTTAAGTCCTCGTTCTCGCCCTTTTTGGATTGCTGTTAAAAGTAGATCGGTTTGTTCTGCTCCTGGAGTACGAACTACAGAAGGCCAAACTGTGGGGTTATTAGCTGCTGGCAGTAGAACTTGCCCGTCGTAAAAAGCTTCCAAGTAAACTTGGTTATAGCCCCTGTTCACAATTCGATCCATGATGTGTTCGACTTCTCCTGGGCGAACATCACAAGGATACAAACGCAACCAAACTGCTTGGACTTGAGGCCAATTTCGATTGCGACATTCTTGCAAAGTTTGTGCATGTTGTCGCAGCAGTTGCTGATATTTATTTTTAGCTTCTTGATTGTCTCTTAGTGCTGCTAAACGTAAGTTTTCTTTTTCTCGCGCTTCTGCTGTTGATAACTGGCAAAGTTGATTTACTTGTGCCTGTACAGGTTGAATTCTCAAGTATGGAATCAGCAAAGAACTACTGAGAATGGTAGCACTTAGACGTAGCCAAAAGAACATTGGTTTTGCAACATTCAAGGAACACTTGGACATACGTAAAACTAGAATTACAAATCAATATCAACTCCAACTCCTATGATTGAGACGGAGGTGCATAAAAATTTCAAATTGAGTGATAGGCAGCTTAAAACCTACTTTTACAAAGACTTCCAATCTCCTATTTCTGTTGCCGCTTTTTACTATTTATTTAATTTGTAGGAGAGGAATATAGAATATTTCTACGTATTAATTTTTAAATTATTTAACAGTAATAATACGTAAAAATATTTTCAAAAGAGTTATTGCATTATATTTAATAATGATAACTATAGGAAATATTAGTAAATAATCAATAGGTAAAAGTCCATAGCCTAAATCAAGGATGTTTGACTATGGACTTTTAGATTTGCATATCAAATAGTTAAGCGCCACGCATTAGTGCCGCCTCAACTTGCTTGAACTCCTGCTCTAACCTATCCTTGAGCTTCCGTGGAACAGGACGATTGGGATAGGAACTGTAATGTCCGGCAAGAGAGTTAAGGGCTGTTCGCATAGTTGTAAAGGAATTTAGTCCAGTAACAGAACTGTCCCTTTGATAGCGTGCTGCAAAAGTGTTAATTTTTTGACGCGCTTCTGCTTGTGCTGATGATTGTTCTGGTGAATTGTCTGGTAAATCTAGGGCGTGCCTCAAAGTACTAACTACACTTAGGGTATCTTGGCGATAATCACCGCTCAAACCATCCGGACTTCCGGAACAACCCATTAAGCCGATCGCTACAACTAAGACTAGGGCAAGCAGACGTGACCAATAGCGCTTCATAAGCATTATGTAAAACAATACGTAAATCAACGTCCATCCTATCTTGGATTGGTATCATGGGGATCATTCTGGAGGAGTTCCCCGCAACGCACAATCCTAAATTTTGTGAGAGAGGAGTTGAGGCAAAGCCTGTTTGGGCTTTAACTAAGCAGTTATTTGCTCTTGTTTAGATTGAAGTTGCAACCAAGCATATAATCTATTCAATGCATTGACATATGCCTGCGCTGACGCCACGATGATATCAGTGTTTGCAGCATGACCGGAAAATACTCTATCTTCGTGTTTTAAACGGATAGTTACTTCCCCGATCGCATCAATTCCAGCTGTGACTGACTGTACAGAAAACTCAATCAACTGGTTGGGTACATTAACAACACGGTTAATAGCTTTATATACAGCATCCACTGGCCCAGTACCAATAGCAGCATCCATTAATTCTTCGCCTTCTGGAGTGCACAAAGTCACAGTAGCAGTGGGCTTGGCATTGCTACCACAGGAAACTTGTACCAACTCTACCTTAAATAGATCGGGAGCTTGTTGGATTTCATCGTTAACAATTGCTTCTAAATCCCAATCTGTAATTTCTTTCTTTTTATCTGCTATTTCTTTGAACCTGACAAATGCTTGATTTAATTCAGTTTCTGTCAGTTCATAGCCCAATTCACGCAAGCGGGTGCGGAAGGCGTTTCTGCCGGAATGTTTGCCTAAAACAATTTGGTTTTCTGTCAAACCAATTAATCGGGCGTCCATAATTTCATAGGTGAGCTTGTTTTTTAGCACACCATCTTGATGAATTCCCGACTCGTGGGCAAAGGCATTAGCACCAACAATGGCTTTATTTGGTTGTACTAACATTCCTGTCAAATTGGAAACTAGACGGGAAGTTCTGTAAATTTGCTTGGTATCAATATTGGTTAAAGGCTCTTCCGAATCAACCGGGCGTCCTAAGAAGGGATTAAAATATTGACGCCGCACGTACAAAGCCATTACTAATTCTTCTAGTGCTGCATTTCCTGCGCGCTCACCAATGCCGTTGATAGTACATTCTAACTGTCTAGCACCATTTTTGACTGCTTCTAAGAAGTTAGCAACTGCCATACCTAAATCATTATGGCCGTGAACGGAAATAATTGCTTGATTGATATTAGGAACATTTTCTTTAATTCCTTTAATCAGTGTTCCAAATTCACTTGGAGTAGTGTAACCAACTGTATCAGGAATATTAACTGTTGTGGCTCCAGCAGAAATTGCTTGCTCTAAAACTTCATAGAGAAATTCTGGATCAGATCGCCCAGCATCTTCAGGAGAAAATTCCACATCATCGGTGAATTGTTTAGCATAAGCTACCATTTCTTGGGCGATCGCCAATACTTCTTGCCTGTTTTTTTTCAGCTTGTATTTGAGATGAATATCTGAAGTAGCAATAAAAGTGTGAATTCGTCCTTTTGCTGCTGGTTTGATAGCTTCAGCAGCAGCTTTAATATCTTCTTGGCGCGCTCTTGCTAAACTGCAAATTATTGGCCCATCTTCTGTTCCTACAGTTTGAGCAATCTTGTTAACTGCTTCAAAATCTCCTGGGCTGGCAAAGGCAAAACCTGCCTCAATTACATCTACACCTAAACGCGCTAATTGTTTGGCGATTGTTAACTTTTCATCAATATTTAAAGTCGCTCCTGGACATTGTTCGCCATCTCTAAGTGTGGTATCAAAAATGATTATATGTTCTGGTTTAGTTTTCATTTGCCGTTCTTTGTTTAGTTTTTATTTATCGCTTAAAATACTTAAACCTAACTTTTTACTTTTAAAAATCTAAATAACTACCAAGATTAGGATGCATCTGTTTTTTCTATTTGATCACGAATATCATTTAAATCTATATATCTATCCGTGGCATTACGCAATTCTCTTGCTATCATTCCCTCTGTTGATACTACTGTAATATGAGTATTTTTTGAACGTAATAGCTCTATAGCTCTTTCAAAATCTCCATCACCACTAAATAAAACAACTCGATCGTATTGATCTACTGTATTAAACATATCTACAACTATTTCAATATCTAAGTTAGCTTTTTGTGAGTAACGACCAGAAGCATCATCATAGTATTCTTTCAGAATTTTAGTTCTAACTGTATATCCAAGACTAATTAAAGCATCTCTAAAACCTCGCTGATCTTGTGGATCTTTTAAGCCAGTGTACCAAAATGCATTAATTAAGGTTGTTTCCGACTGTTCGTGTTTGAAGTATTCTAATACTCGTCGTGGATCAAAAAACCAACCATTTTTTTGTTGAGCATAGAACATATTATTTCCGTCTACAAAAATAGACAGACGATTCATCGAGGAACCCATAGAAATTTACACCTAATAGATAGATAAAGAAGAATTTAGAGTGAACAATAGATTATAGCAATTATAAAATAGTAAATTTGCCATTACCTATAAATTATGTTGTCATATATAGCTTTTATATAACCTCTTGTGAAAGTAGAAATCAGACTTAAACATTGGTGTTAACCTTTATTTGGTGCTTTACTTTTTCACACTTAGCGCGATTGGTTGCACCCTGTGATCAAAATTTACCAATAAAATTGACTGAGTAAAAGCTTTCAACACCTGTATACCAATCAAGTTTACTCCTAAAATGGTATGGAATAAGCTTCAAGGAAAATTTAAGGCTGGGAATATTCCTCTGGGGAGACAAAGTATTGTACAAGATGGATGTGAAGTTTATATGTATAACCTATAGGAAATTTACCCAAAGAAATTTTGGGGTGTACTGATTGGCTGGGGTAACAGCTTAATCTTGGTAGTAACATCTCGCTGAAACTCATCTGTCTTTGCAAAAATACTCTTAAAAGCTAAGTTAAGTAAGAAGTTAGATAATGGCTAAATGGCAGAATAGAGCTTTTAAAAGCTGAAATAACGCAATTTTGCTTAATAATAAAGGATAGTTTACAAATGTATAAGTTTTTCATTTAAGCCCTATTCAACTTTAGTTGCTCTAAAAGAGTGGGTAAATAAATAAAAGCATAGTACGTAAATCATTCAGGAATACGATATGGCAGAAGAACCTAAATATACATTAACCAAAAAAGATGTCTCTACTGCCAATCAATTTTCTAGTAAACCAACAAAAGCGACTTTGACAAAATCGCTACGTCACTCAAAGTTGATAGCACGTTTGGGCGATTTGCTGGCTGGCGCTTCAGTTATAGGAGCTACATTACTTTCAGCCTATAGCTTTGGCTGGGTGCAATTAATTGAAAACCAAGTCTATTGTGGTTTTTTTATCTTGCGGGGTTCCGTAGCACCTCCAGAGAATATTATAATTTTGGCAATTGATGAGCAGTCTATATCAGAGCCGGAATACCACTATCACAGAGATCCGCAAGCTCATGCATACTTAGAACCACTTAAAGCATTTCCTTTTCAACGTGCGGCATATGCTCAAGTAATTGAAAAATTGGTACAGGCAGGAGTGCGCCATGTGGCGGTGGATGTTGTGTTTGATTTACCAAGTAGCTACGGCGAAAAAGATGATCGCCAGTTGCAAAAAGTATTACAGCGTTATGGTAGTAAGGTTTCTTTAGCCGCACTATACGAAAATTTTGAAACGCATCAAGGCATCTTCTGGCAATTAACACAACCTCAGCAGTTATTTCGTACAGGTTCAGTGTCAATTGGCTCAGTTAATTTTCCCAAAGAGGTAGATAACAAAGTTCATCGATTAGCTAACGAATTTCCGAAATTACTAGCCGAAAAACAGGGTTGGATGCCAATAGATAATATGCCTTCTTTTGACGAAATTGTTTTGAGGGCATCCCAAATTAATTATCCTCAACCAAAAGGCGATCACATTTATTTTTATGGCAGTGCAGGGACATTTGAAACGATACCCTTTTGGCACGTATTTGATCCAGAAAACTGGAATACTTATTTACAACAGGGAAAGGTATTTAAAGACAAAATAGTACTGATTGGGGCAACAGCTCAGTTAACAAAGGATTACTATTCAGTGCCTGCTGCTTCTAGCTGGCTGTATCCAGAACAGATGTCGGGGGTAGAAATTCATGCCAACGCGATCGCTACTTTGATGGCAGGTAAAAGTATTGTCGAAGCAATTAAGAATCAATTTTGGCGTGGTGTGTTTGTACTATGTTTAGTCGCCGGATGTAGTGTCATAGTTGCCAAACGTAAGCGAGGTATAAGTAGATTTTTCTGTAGCACTGTTTTGGCAATGGGCTGGTTAGTAATTAGTTATGCATTTTTTGTTTCTAACCATATCATTTTTCCTACTGCTGTTCCAGTGTTAGCGATCGCAGCACTGGGAATCTCATATTTAGGAACAGAAATAGTTAGAGAAACTCTCAGAAAACAGCAATTACTGGCTATTTTCAACAAATATAAATCTTCTCCTGTTGTTCAAGAAATTATCAATCAAGACGATTTTCAAGACTTGCTTCAACAACTTGACATAGCACTATCAGGAAAAATTCTGGGCGGGCGCTACAAAATACTTAAAGTTCTTGGTGCAGGAGGATTTAGCGAAACATACATTGCCGAAGATACCCAACTTCCGGGTAATCCTCTGTGCGTTGTCAAACAGCTAAAACCAGTTAGCTCTAAATTGGAGCAGTTAAAAATTGCTAGACGATTATTTTATTTAGAAGCCCAAACACTGCAAAAATTGGGTATTCACAGTCAAATACCTCAACTTTTAGCTTGTTTTGAAGAGGAAGAAGAATTTTATTTAGTTCAAGAGTATATAGTTGGTCACGCTCTCAGTCAAGAACTACCCTCAGGTAAAAGAATTTCAGAAACGGATACGATCAAGATTTTACAAGACTTATTGCAAACATTGGCATTTGTCCATCAACATGGTGTCATTCACCGAGATATTAAACCAGGTAATATCATCCGGCGAGACTCAGACGGTAAGTTAGTACTGATTGATTTTGGAGCTGTCAAGGAAGTAGTCATACAACAGTTAGAAACTCAACAGCAAACAGCATTTACTATTGGTATTGGTACTAAAGGTTATGCACCAAGTGAGCAATGTTTTGGACGCCCACAATATAGTAGTGATATTTATGCTGTAGGGATGATTGCCATTAAAGCTTTGACTGGCATCTCGCCTCATGAATTAGAAACAGATGCAAATGGTGAATTGAAATGGAGTGATAAAGCACATATCAGCCATGCTTTGGCTGAAATTATTTCTAAAATGGTGTTGGAAGATTTTCAACAGCGCTATCAATCTGCATTAGAGGTACTTGAGGCAATAAACAAATTCATTTCTTCTGAAGATAGAGACTTTTTATTCAGAGACAAATCCTTACCAAGTACTCTGTTTTTAGAAGATTTCGACACTTCTACAACACTTTGGATAAAAGCGTCTGAAGATGATGACATTCAAAATTTAACCTTTTCTACATATTTATTACCTGAAATAGAAGAAAATCAAGAATAAATTTCGGCAGTTCTGATGAGCTATTCGGCATTAAGCTAACAAAGTGTTAAGCAGGAAGTTTTTGATTATTCTATCCTCCAGCGTTTGAGCCAGAAGTTTGCGATTCAGGAGTTTCCTGCTTGGGAGAATTATCTGTGGTTGAAGTTGATGGAGAAGTTTCTTGCTTGGGAGAATTATCTGTAGTTGAAGTTGATGGAGAAGTTTCTTGCTTGGGAGAATTATCTGTAGTTGAAGTTGATGGAGAAGTTTCTTGTTGAGGAGAATTATCTGTAGTTGAAGTTGATGGAGAAGTTTCTTGCTTGGGAGAATTATCTGTAGTTGAAGTTGATGGAGAAGTTTCTTGCTTGGGAGAATTATCTGTGGTTGAAGTTGATGGAGAAGTGTTTTGATTATTTGAGTTGGGAGTACCTGTAGTAGTATTTTGATTATTTGAGTTGGGAGTACCTGTAGTAGTATTTTGATTATTTGAGTTGGAAGTATCTGTAGTAGTATTTTGATTATTTGAGTTGGAAGTATCTGTAGTAGTATTTTGATTATTTGAGTTGGAAGTATCTGTAGTAGTGTTTTGAGTTTTGGAATTATCTGCCTCTGTATTTTGATTGTTAGAGTTATTGTTGGAATTATTAGTATTATTTGTTGTTTGTTTATTACTGTTAGTGGTATCACCACTATCTTTTTGCTCAGTGGTATTTGATGAATCTTTTTTTGTTTCTTGAGAGGTATTTGTAGAAGAATTTTCGTTGACTTTAGGGTTACCAGACGAATTTGAGGGACTAGTACTTAACTTGATAAAAGATGGGTTTTCCACTACTCCCTTACCGATAACTGGTATCTGAGAAGACACAGCAGCAGCAGTTTCAGCTTGAACTTTGGCGATTGCCGGATCTGGAGCAGGCGCAATACGTTGAGGCAAATCTAGTCCTTGAACTAAATAGCTAGTATCATAAAAATTCCTTAAATCAAATTCAAATAAACCTTGTAATCTACCTTTAACTATTACTGCCAATTGTCCCGCTTTCAACTCCTGCCTTTGAGTAGCATCTTTGTTGAAAACTTCTATACCGCTATTCGTTAATGCTGCTACTACTGTAGTGTCTTTTTTTTCGTCATAGCGCACAAACAATGCAGAACCTCGAATGGCTGCTGCTGCATTTGGTGTGTTCACACGTGTTACCCCTTTTTTTGGTGGGATGAGCAACAATACAGTGCCATTTGATAATCTAAAATTACGTGTCTTAGGTATAAACCGAAATATTGCTTGTTCCCCTACTCTTGCCAAAGAGCCATCATTGAATCGTAATTCTGCAAGGGAAAATCGCCCTGTATGCAAGCCATCCCCAGGATTCATAGCATCTAATTTACGTGCTGGGCGCTGGGATTGATTGTGAGGGATGAGCTGCACCCAGTTACGGAGGTTTAAAATCACAGCTCTAGTTAGTGGAGTAGAACCACTTGCCCGTTCTGACAAAGGTACGACTAAAATCCCCCAGAAACCAACTACCATTAATGGGAATAACTTGCGAAACATTTTTACAGCCTTGGATAAACTCACTGACACCAAACTCTTGCAAGACAGGTTTTAATGTAAAAGATTGAATCTGCTAATTGCTATGTCTACATTCTTGACACAATTTGTTCATGTTTAATTACAACTTCAAACTGATTAAACACACTCACGTTAGACGTCTAACTTGACGCTTAAGTATATTTAATTAATGCTACACACATGAAAAGTACTCAACTATGAAGATGATAAAATTTTATTTTGACAACATTTTGATTTTTCCAAATTAACATAAATTTAATCTGTGAATAAATAAAATTACTTGAGAACTTAATGATTAATAATTTGGAACTTCTGAAAAAGCTTATAAGTCTAAGCTGACTAAAACAAATTTAATATGCAATCCGAAGGCTGGAAAAACTTGTGGTCTCTAATATTGTTAATATCCAGTAGTACAAACTGGTGTTTTACCAATATTAGTCGGACATGGGCTGTAAATTCAAACTATGAGAGCATTCAAGATAAATTTGGAGTGACAAACCCTTCTGTAGATGTCGAGGTAACTCCTCTGCCATGCCAGCAGCAACAGCCAGAGGCTGTTTATGTCAAATCTCAGCGATCATGCTCGTTGCAGACTACCAGTAAGAACAGTAGTACCAATAATGAAGCTGCCTCTAAAAATGATGTACAAAATTTACGTTCTCAGACTCCACCTGCTCTGATACAGCCAAAACCACTAACCTCACAATCTACTCCTTTGCCAAAAGCTAATGTGGGCAATAATCAACAGACAAATGAACCACCACAGTTAGAAACACAGCCAACCGAGATTCCTCTGCCTTCTCCCACACAAATCGATGAAAAGCTAAAAACACCTGAGATAGTGGATAGTGAAGAGAGACTTCAAAGACTACTGCAAAGATTGCAAGAAAATAAGCAACCAGCTTCGGAATCTATCTTTGAAGAAGAACTAGGCAAACTAAGACTTAGAGAAGTGCCACTTCCTTTGGAACAACCGCAGCCTTTACCTATAGAACAACTTGCAGTTCCATTTAAGCCAATAGGTTATTTACAGGCTTATGTAAGTTACTTTCAGACAAGTAATATTTTTTCCTCCGCTGTAGATCCCATCGAAGATGCTCTGATTTTTTCTGGATTGACACTAGCTTCTATGCCGATACCCTTGGGAAGTAATACTTTCCTGAATGGATCGATTGACGGTGGTATCTATCGTTACTTAAATCAAGGAAAATACAACTACAACCAGGTAAGATTTAACCTCAGTATTTATCAGCAGCTGACAAGGCGAATGTACGGAGAATTTGGTTGGACTAATCAACAATTATTTTATGCCAGAGATGGAGATTTTTTTAAAGCAGGCGATCGCTTTTTAAACGAGAATTCGCTGCGTTTGTCTCTGGGGCGGCGAGATTCTTTAACATCAAGGTTGATGCTAGACAGCTTTTACGAATTTCGTGTTAGTTTTACCGATCCACAAGAACAACGTAACCGAATCAGTAATTTTTTGTGGGTTTCTTTAAACTACTATTTGCAAAGATATGTTCAGGTGGGGCTGAATTACCAGTTTGGCTTGTCAAACTTTAGCCAGCGCGACAGAGAGGATCAGTATCATCGTTTATATAGTCACTTGAATTATAGAATATCAGATCACACCAATATTAATTTGCAAACTGGAGTGACATTAGGTGGTTCTACTGACCCCTTTATTGATTTTGATGGCTGGTTTTTTAGTGTGAATTACAATTTGCAATTAGGACGGTTTTGAAATTAGTCCAGATTCCATAGTCAAAAGTCCAGAGTCCAGAGATTTTTACTAATGACAAATGACAAATGACTAATAACTAATCCAATCACTCCAGCTACCAGCATAAAGTTTGCCTGTGTGAATATCAGCCAGTTCTAAAGATAGTAAATTGACACAAGCAGTCACACCAGAACCACAGTACACTATAACTTCTTCGGCGTTGTCTAGCTTTGACCAGCGGTGGCGTTGCTCTGAAGATGAAAGTAAGTACCCCGAAGAGTCTGTTACTTCTTGCCAGGGATAGTTTACTGCACCAGAAATATGACCGGCAATTTTATCAATCGGTTCCCTAATGCCTTGGTAGCGATCGCTTTCTCGCGAATCTACTAACACCACATTTGGCAAATCTTTCCGATTAATTACAACTTCTCGATCCACCATCATCTGCGCTTGAATCTGCGGGACAAAATTTCCTTTCTGAGATTCAGGGATAATATCTGTGACAGGATATCCGGCTTTTTGCCATTTGCTAAAGCTACCATCTAATACCGCCACTTTTTCATGTCCAAGATAGCGCAATAACCACCAAAGACGGGCTGCAAATGCAAGGCGAGAATCATCGTAAGCTACAACTAAAGTTTTTTGGAAATTCACCCCCAAGTTGGCTAATTTGTCACCTAGCTCCTTGGGATTGGGTAAAGGATGTCTTCCTCCATGTTTTGCCACAGGGCTAGAAAGATCCTCGTTTAAATCTAGATAGTAAGCTGTTTTGATATGGTTGATTTGGTAAAGTTGTTTTCCTTGTTGCGGATCGGCAAGAGAAAAACGACAATCAACTATAACGACTTCTGGATCTTCAAGATGTTCCAACAGCCACTCATGGGAAACAACAATCATAGTCATTTATCATTAGTCATTGGTCATTAGTTAGTGGTAGGGGCGGGTTTTTACAACAATCTCTCTAGGATGCCGAAATATTTAAATAAACCCGCCCGTACAGTGGTTAGTGGTTTATTACTCTCCGTGTCCTCTTCCTAATCCATAGAATGTCAAACTTAAACGATTTTACACCTGAAATTACAGCTGATGGCTCCTTCACCTTCTTTTCTAAAGAGTTTAGTGAGTCTTTCCATAGCCATTTTGGAGCGCGTCAGGAAAGTTTTTTTAAGTTTGTCGAGCCGACTCAATTAACTTTAAAAGCAAATAAATCGATGCTGCGGTTATTGGATGTTTGCTATGGTTTAGGATACAATACAGCGGCTGCTTTACAATCTATTTGGGCTGTCAATCCTAATTGTGATGTAGAAATAATTGGTTTAGAACAGAATCCAGCTGTGCCACAAGCTGCGATCGCTCATCACTTATTTGATCACTGGAATTACGAGCACACCAAAATTCTCACACAACTGGCTTTCGAGCATCAAATTCAAACCAATTACCTGCAAGCTAGGCTACTAATTGGCGATGCCAGAATTACGATTAGGGAAGTTTACAACTCAGGTTTCCGAGCGGATGCAATTTTTCTTGATCCATTTTCTCCGCCTCAGTGTCCGCACCTATGGACTATTGAATTTATCAAACAACTTGCTCTGTGTTTGCACGAAGATGGCTTAATTGCGACTTACTCCTGTGCTGCTGCTGTACGTACGGCACTTTTAGCTGCTGGCTTACAAATCGGTTCAACTCCTCCAGTAGGGAGGCGATCGCCTGGTACTGTTGCAGCCCACAATCGCGACACGCAGACAGGGGAATACGAAGATGCGGGGAATCTCTCAAAAAATCTCTCCGCGTCCCCTACTCTCCGTGTCTTTGCGTCATTACCACCGCTCTCTCAAGCCGAACAGGAACATTTGCTAACTCGTGCTGCCATTCCTTACCGCGATCCTCAATTGCAAGACTCTCCGAACGTCATACTCAAACGGCGACAACAAGAACAACAAGCTTCTTCTTTGGAACCGACGTCTCGTTGGCGAAAACGTTGGCTCTTCAAAACTGAAGAATGAATAGTTTCAGTAAAATCTTCTTTGCCTGAAAGTCTCTGTCTAGCTATTGTTCGTTAACAAATATAAAAATACTCTATTTTTGAAACTAACGTACTTGTATGTAATTTATTTTACTTGCTTTACAGTTTGTTATTCCGATAGTATAAATACTATAACTGTGATATAAGTTACTTGTATACTCAGTAGTTTATCTTTAGTACCTTATATTGATTGCTTTAGTTTGACGCTCTTTCTTACCTTGGTAGTTAAGTACATTATACTAACTTGCTCTACCTGAAACTTCTGCTTTTAAATAAATTGAACGATGATAAATTTCTCTACCGTTATTATACTCATAAATTTCTATGAAAAATCTGAACTGCCCTTGACTAAAATTGTTTGTACTGAAATTATATTTAGAAAATTTTTGACATTAATTATGTTCTAAATAAATAAAAAAATTGCTGTTGTTTTAACAATCAATTCTTCCTTGAAGAGAAAAAAGAAAATGAAGCTCCAAACTAAAATAACGGCCAAACACTAAAATGGTTTTTTTAAGCTAACTCTAGTAAATGCTCAGAAAAAGTGGAGTGCCTTGTGACTCAATGGACATCCAACCATACAGGCTCTGTCGAATCGATTCTCAATGTGTCAAATCCTTTAAACACAGTTCATAGCAATAATTTAAACTATACTGTAGCCTCACCTAGTACAGAAAATTATTCCTTATACTTATCTCAAAAAGAATTGAACGTTGAACATATAAACACTTTACCTTCTTGGAACAAATCTCAAGTTAATTTTGGTTATGATTCACTAGAATCTACAAACCTACCTGGTAAAGCATCTATACTAAATCGCTCAGACTCAGATGCAGCGAAGGTTTTGGTAGTTGACGATCATCCTGCCAGTCGTATGACTGCTGCTGCACTATTGGCAATGGAAGGCTACGAAGTGATCGAGGCGGATAGTGGTTTTAGTGCTGTTGAATTGGTAACCCAAAAACAACCGGACTTGATTTTATTAGATGTAATGATGCCGGAAATGGATGGGTTTGAAGTTTGTCAGTTACTGAAGCAAGATGAGCATACGCGGTTAATACCAATAATTTTTGTAACAGCATTAAATGATCGGCGATCACGTATTCGGGGAATAGAGGTTGGTGCGGATGATTTCTTGAGTAAACCCTTTGATCGGGTAGAATTGGCAGCACGAGTTAAGTCCCTAGTACGCCAGAAGCGTCTCAATGAGGATTTAGATCACGCCGAACAAGTGTTGTTTTCCATTGCCAGAGCAATCGAAAGCCGCGATCCGAATACAGGCGATCATTGCGAACGGCTAGTAGTATTAGGACAGGCTTTTGGTAAATACCTCAATCTTTCACGCACTCAAATTCGCGATTTGGTGTGGGGTAGTTATCTTCATGATATTGGGAAAGTGGGTATTCCTGATGCAGTTCTGCTGAAAACAGGAAGCTTTACTCCCCAAGAGTGGGAAATTATGAGGCGTCATGTTTTAATTGGTGAAAAAATCTGCCAGCCACTGCGCAGTATGCGGGGTGTAATTCCTATTATTCGTCATCACCATGAACGCTGGGATGGATCGGGCTATCCCGATGGACTCAAAGGTAATGAGATTCCCTGTTTAGCACAAGTATTTCAAATGATTGATATTTATGATGCCTTAATTAGCGAACGCCCCTACAAACGAGCTTTCACACCAGAAGAAGCACTGGCTATCATGCAAGAAGAAACAGCCAAAGGTTGGCGAAATCCGCAATTAATGCAGAAATTTGCGGAATTTATTTGTAATTGTAAATTATCAAATAACATATTATAGTTGCAAGTTATTGACATTTCGGCGTTCAATGAATAGCTGGTATGATTTGAGATTTGAATCTCAAATGACCGAGTTTATTCATCAAAATTTCAGTTAGCCGATAGCTAATTATGGTAGTTGTAGCAATTCTAGCGGCAGGACGCGGGACACGGATGAAATCCAACCTTCCCAAGGTTTTGCATTCTTTGGGTGGGCGATCGCTAGTAGAAAGGGTGATCGAAAGTGTCCAACCGCTTTCGCCTTCGCGTCAAATATTAATAGTGGGATATCAAGCCCAAGAAGTTAAAACAGCCACGCTGTCGATTCCAGACTTGGAGTATGTCGAACAGAGTGTACAATTGGGGACGGGTCATGCGATCCAACAATTACTTCCTTACTTGGAAGGATACACGGGTGATGTCTTGGTGCTAAACGGAGATGTACCACTATTACGCACCGAAACCCTAAAACATCTGTTGCAAATCCACAAAGAAAATCAAAATGCCGCTACTATCCTAACTGCGTATCTAACCGAACCCAGAGGTTATGGACGCGTTTTTTGTAACGGCGAAAATATTGTCCAACAAATTGTTGAAGAAAAAGATTGTACTCCTGCTCAAAGACAAAATCGCCGAATTAATGCTGGAGTTTACTGTTTTCGCTGGCAGGATTTAGCTAAAATTCTGCCGCACTTGCAGGCAAATAATGCCCAGAAAGAATACTATCTTACCGATGCCGTTACGCAAGTTTCACCCGTTATGGCAGTAGATGTTGCAGATTATCAAGAAATCCTTGGCATTAATGATCGCCTGCAACTTGCCTCTGCCTACGAAATTTTGCAAAGACGCATTAAGGAAAAATGGATGATGGCTGGTGTCACTATCATCGATCCTACCAGCATTACAATTGATGACACTGTTGAATTAGAGCCAGATGTAATTATTGAACCTCAAACCCATCTACGAGGAAATACGGTTATTAAGACTGGTAGCCAGATTGGCCCAGGAAGTTTAATTGAAAATAGTCAAATAGGTAAAAATGTTACCGTTCTGTATTCTGTAGTAACAGATAGCATTGTTCAGGAAGGAAGCCGAATTGGCCCTTATGCCCATTTACGCGGCCATGCACAAGTCGGTGTAGGTTGCCGGATTGGAAACTTTGTAGAATTAAAAAATACCAAATTGGGCGATCGCACCAACGCTGCCCATCTCTCCTATTTAGGTGATACCACTACTGGTAATCAAGTAAATATCGGTGCAGGTACAATTACTGCTAACTATGACGGTATAAAAAAACACTCTACTACAATCGGCGATCGCACTAAAACCGGTTCAAATAGCGTTTTAGTAGCACCAATTACTTTGGGCAATGATGTCTACGTAGCAGCCGGCTCCACAATCACAGAAGATGTTCCTGATAATTGCTTGGTGATTGCCCGCGAACGCCAAGTGATTAAACCAGATTGGCATCCAAAAGCTAGGGAATAGGAAGAGGAAGGGCAACAGGGGGACAAGGAGTTGAGAAAGTTGAGGGAGGTGAGGAAGTAATAAGAGTAAATTCTTCCCCATCTTCCCTATCTCCCTTATCTGTTCCTCTTCGACTCTCCCACTCCCCCACTTCTCTTCTTAGCCCCTAAACCCTATGTTTTTACCCTATGTTTTCGATGCAGCCCACTTCTGTTCCTTCGGGAATTTCTAAAGTGTCGCCAAATTGTTCACCGTCGTGAAAGGCAGCCAGTAAAACTTGACTGGTTTTACCCCAAGCGATCATTCCATTAGCATCCAGGGCGATCGCTCCAAAATCACGCTGATGCTGAGATGCTTCTGTAAAAGAACGCTGCATTGCTTCCCTAAGTGACATCCCATCAGTAACACGCACCACAATCCGTGGTGCCAAACACTCATCGATAATATCTTCGCCAATACCAGTACAGCTAACTGCTGCATACTGTGTAGCATAATTACCAGCCGGCATCGCCGAATCGCTAACACGTCCAATTCGCTCAAACCCTTTGCCACCAGTGGAAGTACCAACAGCTAAATGACCGTGGGTATCTAAAGCAACGACACCTATTGTGCCACGTCGGGCATTACTACTTTCTACCAATTCTGGTTCTGCTACTACGCCAGCCATTGCCCGCTGAAAGTTTTCTTGGCGTTCTTGAATCCACTCTTGCAACCGTAAATCAGTTAAAGCGTTATAGCTAGGAATTTGTAGTTCTCGTGCTAATTCTGCGGCACCATAATCAGACAAAACTCGATCAGGAGAGCTTTGTAAGGCTTGTGCCAGTTCGATTGGATTTTTGACTCTAGAAATATTGATTACACCGCTAAAGCTTTGGGTTGTACCATCCATGAGAGAGGCACTCATGCGGATTTGGCCATCTGATTGCAACACAGAGCCAGTACCAGCGTTAAAGCAAGGGTTATCTTCCAACATTTGACACCCTAGTACAACCGCTTCTGTGGCAGTTGCTCCCGAACACAGAAGAGAATAAACCTCTTCCACAACTTTATAGAGCGATTTACGCACAGCCTCTACTCCACCTTTTCCATGCAAAGAACTACCAGCCCCCCCGTGAATAATTAATTTTGGTTGCACCTGCGATTTCATCTCCCCTTGAATATTTGAGCAATCTGAGTCTAAGTGTCTAAGTATATTTACTAATTATTAGTTTCGTTTGTAGTTGTGGAAGAACGGCGACGACGGCAGCGTTCTGAACAATATTTCACTTCGTCCCAGCAATCTGCCCATTTCTTACGCCAAGTGAACGGACGTTGACATACCGGACAAATTTTTGTGGGCAGATCGGATTTAGAACGAGCACGTCCCATGTTTATACTATGCGAATGTAAGATTGATTCCACCAGAGATGAGAATCAATTATAACCAGTTTGTTACAAACACAGAATACTTTTTGTAGATACAACAAGAAATCAGTCATTGATAATTAATTCAAAATATTGTCATGAAAATTTAAAATTCTATAAATTAATCATGGTAAACATCTTAGGTTTTTTCTGTATAGAGTTTATCTATTACAAATTTATACTTACAAGCAAATAGCTTCAGTTATTTAATATTGTGGACTGTAAGCTATTCTCCACATCTAGGCAGTAGGAGAAAAGTTGTCTGCGGATTTTATACACCACTTGCTACCATCAGGAGAACCGCGGCAAGGCAGTAGCTTTTCTTGTGCAACATTGTCTAATCGTTTTACTGCTGCTTTACTTCATGTTCTATGGCATAGTCAAAGTGGATTAATGCTATTAGCTAGCGGTAAAAGCAAGCGACTAACAGCTCGACCATCTGGTAATTGATAAATATGTAATTCTCCTCCGAGTTGGTGCATAAGTTTTTGGCAGATCTGCAAGTGTAAAGTCAGTGGTTGCTCAAAACGAGAAGAAGCCAGCACATCTTTGGATGTATCTTGAACTAGCTCTGTCAGTAACTGCGGTTCAATAAAGCCATTATCTGTAATGGACACTTCTAATAAGCCTTCATCTGAACGGCGACACCAAATATCAATTCTTCCTCCATCAGTAGAACGTTGACAGGCAGCAATTAATAATTCATGGAGAACCAATTCAATTTTGACAATATCACCTGTGATCGCTAACGAGGATTGAGGCAACAGAGAATGGTTTTGCTCTGATTCTGGAGCTTGCTGTTGTTGTCCTAAACCATGTACTCCAACCCACAGCTTTTGTTGTTTGAGTAAATTGTCTACTCGTTCGAGCGATCGCTTCAGCAAACTTGCAATGGGTATAGTTTCCCAACTCATTTGCAACTGCCACACTTCAAGTTTTAATAGCGCTTTCATAGAAGCGTTGGTTTTATCTAGTTGCCATAGCAATTGTTGGTAGCGCATCTGAGTCATTTCATTCTCAGGAATGCCCAAATCCTGCATTTGAGTCAGTAGTTGCGTCACCGTTCTTTGCAAATCTTCTAAACGACGATGTTTGTACCAATTCAGTAGGCTGAGTTCTTCTGTTCTAGACTGAAGCATTTGAGAGATTTGCAGCCATCGTCGCGACCAAGCCATTTGGTAAACTAAAGTTTCTGTGACACGCAAGCAATCTTCTGACCATTGACGCTCTAAATGATCGGCGAGCGCGACTACACCTGTAGGATGATGATCAGGGGTAGTACGTAATGCCATCACCAAAATTTGACCGATGCCAGCACCGTTAAACCATTTCTTTGTTGTCGGGGGTAAATCATCTACTGTTAGAGCCAAGATTCCATCTGTAGCTAGCGCCCACTGAATCAAAGCTTCTGTTTGTAATGGCAAAGGTGTATCAGTCAAGATGTCAAAATGAGAATTGGCTATAACTCCGGGTATAATTTTTGCAACATTTTCTCCTGATTGCCAAGCTATCAGTACTGCTAGAGAACAATTGAGAATAGATGCGATTTGCTCTAGAGCAGTCTGTTCCAGATGCTGTAGAGGTTGAGTTTTAGCACTTTGGGAATCTTCCAGAATCCGAAGACATCGCTGAAAGCTGTGTAAAATTTTTTGTTGTTGTTCTGTGCGCTGGTATAGTTGCCTTTGACGCAGAATTACACCAAGTTGTTGAGCAACAATCTGTACTAATTCCTTTTCTAAGGATGTCCAACTGCGGTGGGCTTCGGTTGCGATCGCCAATAGTGCATGGGGTGGAGAGTTGGGAGCACAATTACTAATCACAAGCGATCGCACACCATTTTTGATTAAGGAAGGATGCCAATTAAAAAATCGCAAATCTTCCTCTAGATTTTCAATTGCCACTCCTTGAGTTGAACGTAACAGCAATTGCCAATCTACGTCTTTGAGGGCATCGAGAGTAGATATTGGCAGACGATGACTATGCAAATGGCTTTGGTAAAAAATTTGATAATTATTCTGTTGAGGATCGTATTGCAATAGCAAAAACCTGGTTGCCGAAAGTTGTTGCAAAATTTTTGTTGCACAGTTATCTAAAATTTCTTGAACCTGATAATCACTATAGATTCCTTGGGCAATATGACCTGTAATGTGAGCATGATCTTGAATTTTTTGGATGGTACTTTCTGTTTCTTCTAACGGGGCAAGTAAGGAAATCAACCCCGCAGCACCCTTAGTGAAATTTTTATCTGCCTCTGCCCAAATTCGTGGTTCAGTGGCTTCCACCGCTAAAAAGCCCAGCAAATCTTTTTGACAAATAATCGGAGCAGCTAAAAGACTACGCACTTGCAGTCTTTGCAGCAACTTCAATGTAAAATTACTTTGTAGGGAACTGCGTCCTTCTCCAATCCAGACAATTTCATTTAGTGATAAAGCAAAATAAAAGTCACTTAAATCATTTACAGTAATTCTAGTTACCGCTTCCTGTGCCTTGGGAAGAAAACCGCGATTGATATTTTTGTTACTGATCCGTCGCCAAAAGTAGCGTTCTTCCCTGTCAAACCAGTAAATCCTGGTTCGGGCAGGCACAACAAATTGATGAGTTGCCTCTACTAATGCTTCTAATCTTTGCTCCAGATTATTAAGGGTTCGCAGACTTTCTAGCAATGGTAACAATAGCTCGTCGAAGCGCTTGGTTTGCTTGTGCTGCAAATCCATCTCCATTTCATAAATTACCGCTGCCAATTCGCCTAAAACCATCATCAATTTGGCTCTAGTTACGCCACTGAGTAAGTAGCCCCAACGCTGCGAACCAAGTAGCACCAAACCTAAGCAGCGATTCTTGTAAGAAATTGGCGCGATAATTGTCCCCTGGATATTAAATTTTTGTGCTAATTGTTGCCATCCCTCAGCCCGAATTTCCGCTCGCAAATCCGGCACACCTAAAGGATGCTGTTCAATTACTACTTGTTCTAGTAAATCCCCAGGATTGAGAACCACTCGTTGTTTTAAGTAACTGATGTCACTACTAGGAGTAATGCCTCCTTTGCCGAACAACACATGATTTAGGCGATCGTAAAGAGCAATCCAAATCAGGTTGTATTCAAACTGTTCTTGCAGATAGGAAATTGTAGTTCCGATCAGAGCATCAAAATTATCCTCTTCCCTGAGAGTTTGAAAAACGCGTCCAAGCGAAAGTATTTGTTCGTCGGCGGCTGTGAAATTATATGGCTGCCTCATTTGGTAATTTAAGTCAACGTCACTGGTTTATACATAAGATGCCCAGAATCAAGCTCTAACTAAATATTTCCGCTCATGCTAAGTGACGAATTTTTATAGACCTGACTAACTACCTGTGCGATATATTATTATTTGTTTCGTTTTACAAAATTTGATCAGGTAGGGCGGGTTGGCACTCAAAGAAATGGATATCTATCAAGTTGCGATTCGTCCCATTCTATTTAACCTCCTCAATGCAGATCCAGAGTGGCTACACTCCTCAACGATTAGCAGTTTACAGTGGCTGGCAAATAATCATGATCACCCACCTGCTAGCTTCGTAAACAAACGCTTGCAGCAATCGTTGTGTAAGCGCGATCGCCGTCTGGAACAAACACTATTTGGGCTAAATTTTTCTAATCCAGTTGGCTTGGCTGCTGGATTTGACAAGGATGGTGTTGCCACTAAAATTTGGCCAAGTTTTGGTTTTGGCTTTGCAGAAGTGGGAACTGTAACCTTTCATGCCCAGCCTGGCAATCCCCGTCCCCGCTTATTTCGCTTGCCCTTAGATCTAGCTGCTCTCAATCGCATGGGCTTTAATAATAGCGGTGCAGCAGCAATGGCAGCACGTTTAGCAGAGTGCAACCAGCACCAATCCTCTTCAATACCTATAGGTATAAACCTGGGCAAATCTAAGGTAACACCCTTAGAAGAAGCGAAAAATGATTATCTCAATAGCTTTCGCTTGCTGAAGGAATTGGGAGACTACTTTGTTGTGAACGTTTCTTCTCCCAACACACCAGGATTGCGATCGCTCCAAGATGCAGCTATGCTCAGTTCTATCTTGGAGAGATTACAACAAGAGAATAATCCACAAAAGCCAATATTTGTCAAGATTGCACCTGACTTGGAATGGGAAGCGATCGCTGACATTATTTCCCTAGTCGAAACCTACAACTTAACAGGAATAATCGCCACCAATACCACCATTCGCCGTGATGGTTTGAAAACACAGGTAATTGCTCAAACAGGCAAATCTCCCCAAGCAGAAGCGGGTGGAATTAGTGGTGCGCCATTACGCGATCGCTCCACAGAGGTTATTCGGTTTATTTGGCAGCAAACTCAAGGTAAAATGCCGATCATCGGCGTTGGTGGTATTTTTACCCCAGAAGACGCTTGGGAGAAAATAACTGCTGGTGCTTGCCTCATCCAAGTCTACACAGGCTGGATTTACTCTGGGCCAATGATAGTGCGCCGTATTCTCGAAGGCTTGCTTGCAAAGTTAGAAACAACTGGATTAAATTCCATCTCCGAAGCCGTGGGACTAGAAGTAAAAAGTAAAAATTAGAAACAGAATCAACTAGACTGTTTCCTTTACCTTTTGTATGCTTGCCTATTAACTTTTAGTTTCTTCCATAGGAAAAAACTCCTTAGTTTCTGGAGAATATACCCAAGCAATACCATCCGGATCTCTGCTGCGACTCCATTCATAAAAGTCTGGATCGTCTCGCCGTTTATACACTGTGCTGGAATAAACATTGAGCCGTTTTGCCAATTCAGATTGGATCAAAGAGCCAAAAGTCAGTTGTTTTTCTAGTGGTTTTTTAATTTCCTCTAGATTTGTGTGTGTTATGGTTTCTGTTTCTAGTTCTTCCTCAGTAAATTTGGGTGAAGGAGGCGCTAACCAATTGTCAACAGGTTGAATATCATGTTGAGAAGGAGGAAGCTCTTTAACTGGTTCGCTACTGTCAAGGATACTACCTAGAGTGCTGACAGTGATAAAGTGGTAGACCTTGTTACCGTCTTCAGAAGTAACAATGTTGGCTCCAAATTCTGACGCTTTTGCATCTAGGTAGCGTTTTGCCACATCTCCCGCAAAATTGCCTTTTATTGCCAAGTCCATAGGCGTTATTCTGCCTTGGTTTTCCCGCATCAACTGATTAAACAGCGGGTTAACTTGCAGACACCACTTTTGCCATTGATAGTACTGCCAAATATTGAAGCCCAATATCAGTAGAATCGCCGCCAACCAAATTCGCCAGGTAGCAACTAGAAAAATAATCAAAAATGATAGTGGCAAAAGCAGAATTAGGTAACTTTTGCCATAATCTTCGCCGTAGTCTTCTATTGATTTTTCACTCATGCCGATTTTTGCCAAGTGACTCTTAAGGAAATGATATTATCTTGGCAAAAATTTAGGCAAATATTTGTAGCTTTAGTTTATTTGCCAAATATTTTCCGGCAAAACCTATGTAGGTTAATGGTTATACTAGGCAGCCACCTCTGGTTTTCCTTAGCAATTGGGTACAAAATCGAAAATTTTTTATCTAAAAATAAATAGCAGGCAAAAATTGGCATTCAAACTTGGGCAAAAGGGTAAAATCTGACGGCTGGATGTTTGATGCTGGTATTTGAAAGATGCTGCGGCGCTGTTTGTTAATTGGTATAGCCCAAATCACTACTATGCTGGCAAACAAGAATTAACAGAAGACTTTGCAACAGTTATTCGGAGGCTATAGCTGAAAATCCAGCGGTGTGGTAGAAGAAATCCTCTACGCTAGCGATGGATGGGCTATTAACAAGTGCGCATATCCTTGCGTTGGTTTTACTGTCGATAGGTAAAGCACCAGAAGCGAAAAACGCCTTTACTAACATCTTTGCTTCTGTTGTCCGTAGTGCCAATCCTATTGAAACCCATACAGCGAAATGTTTTGAAACGCCTTGGCAGACTTTGGCTATGAACATACTCTTTTATTTACGACGATTTCTTGACGCAACCATTTGTACAGTCAGTTGTGAATCTACTGATTTACGCTGAATCAGACTTTTATAACTACCGATCTAATTTGGAAGACTATGAGAAACGCTTGGCAGGCAAGGATATTCAGTGATAGAAGAATTCTGCACCAACATCTATACCCTTAGTATGATTCGCATCTAACAGCAAAATCAATATGCAAGATAGATGCTCCCATACCTGGGAACTGTGAAGATGAAGACACAATGCTCTTCATACTTCTTAACAGCCATGACCTTTGATTATGATTTATTTGTAATAGGTGCTGGCCCAGCTGGACTAGCAGCAGCAAAAAAAGCAGCTTCTTTTAGTGTTCGTGTTGCCGTTGCCGAACAAGAAGCTCTGGGTGGTACTTGTGTAAATCGCGGTTGTGTTCCGAAAAAATTTATAGTACACGCCGCAGACTTTGCTCTTCAAAATCAGATGGCACATAGTTACGGTTGGAGCGAATGTCCAAGAAACTTCGACTGGACGTATTTTATTCACTCAGTACACCAACAGATAGAAAGTATTAATTACTCATATTTTGAGCAGTTGCAAAAAGCTGGAATTGACTTAATTCGCGGCCATGCTACTTTCATTGATGCTCATACCATAAATATTGACGATCGCAAATTTACAGCTGACAAAATTTTAATTGCCGTCGGCGCACGTCCAATGCAATCGCCTATCCCTGGAATAGAATACAGCATTACTTCCCGCGAGATGTTTAATCTACCCTACTTACCAGAACGCTTGGCAATGATTGGCGGTGGCTACATAGGTGTAGAATTTGCCAGTATGATGAACGCTTTTGGTTGCGAAGTGACAGTTGTGGAAACAGATGACATGATTCTATCGGGTTTTGATGATGATATTCGCTCTGGCGTTCAACAAAGTCTCAAAAACCGAGGTATTGAGTTTTTCACCAACTGTAGTGCTGAAGAAATTAAACATGGTGGTGATGAAGGCTTGTTATTATCCATCGCTGGCAATAACTCAATCACGATAGCAGCAGATACTATCTTAGTTGCCACAGGTCGTATTCCGAATACTAAAGATCTTGGCTTGGAAAATGCTGGAGTGGGAGTTGGTGACAAAGGTGAAATCCAAGTTGATGCAGATAATCGTACTACCCAGGAAAATATTTTTGCTGTCGGTGACTGTACTAACCGCTTGCAGTTAACACCTGTTGCCAAAGCAGAAGCCGTTACTTTTGCCAATATAGTTTTTGGCCAAAAGTCGCAAAAACTCAATTATGATTATGTGCCTTCCGCCGTTTTTTCGCGTCCGGAAGCAGCAAGCGTGGGAATGACTGAGGCAAAAGCACGGGAAAAATTTGGTGAATCTATAAAAATCTACCGCGATCGCTTTCAACCCCTATTGTTTAAGTTGGGCAACCAAGATGAGCAAGCAATGCTCAAATTAGTTGTAGAGGGTGAATCAGAGCAAATTTTGGGCGCTCATATGGTTGGTGAAAACGCCGCAGATATCATTCAATGCCTTGCTGTGGCAATTAGCAAAGGTATTACCAAGCAAGATCTAGATGATACAATTGGCATCCACCCAACTACAGCAGAGGAGTTCCTAACGTTAAATTAAATTAAGGGCTGGAACTACAAAAAATAATAATTTATGACATACGATTACGACCTGTTTGTCATTGGTGCTGGTTCTGGAGGTTTAGCGGCTTCCAAACGTGCTGCCAGCTATGGAGCAAAAGTAGCGATCGCCGAGCAAGATTTAGTTGGCGGTACTTGTGTCATCCGTGGCTGTATTCCCAAAAAACTCATGGTTTATAGTTCCCACTTTCCCGCGTTATTTCACGACGCCGCAGGCTACGGTTGGAAAGTAGGTGAAGCCGAGTTAGATTGGGAATATTTAATTACAGCTATAGATAAGGAAGTCAGACGACTATCGCACCTGCATATCACCTACTTAGAAAAAGCAGGGGTGGAACTCATCCCCAGTCATGCAACTTTAGTAGATCCGCACACTGTAGAAGTTGATGGACGCAAAGTCACAGCAGACAAAATTTTAATTGCTGTTGGGGGACGTCCCATCAAACCAGAGTTGCCGGGGATGGAATATGGTATTACCTCCAACGAAATGTTTCTCCTCAAAGAAAAACCAAAACACATCGCTGTGATTGGTGCTGGTTATATTGGCACTGAATTCGCCTGTATTATGCGTGGTTTGGGATGTGAAGTTACCCAAATTATCCGTAAAGAACTGATACTAAAGGGTTTTGATGAAGATATTCGCACCAACATTCAAGAAGGAATGACTAACCACGGAATTAAAATTATCCGAAATACAGTGGTGGAAACAGTTGAAAAAGTGCCAGAAGGACTGAAGCTAAATTTATCTGGAGATAGTACAGAACCAGTCATTGCTGATGTATTTTTGGTAGCAACAGGTCGTATTCCCAATGTCGAGGGATTAGGTTTGGACAATGCAGGAGTTGAACTAGTACCTAGTGCGATTGAGGGGCCAGGATACAGTACGATGAATGCGATCGCTGTCAACGAATATAGCCAAACTTCCCAGGAAAATATCTTTGCTGTTGGCGATGTTACAGACAGGATAAATTTAACTCCGGTCGCAATCGGTGAGGGACGTGCTTTTGCAGATAGTGAATACGGTAATAACCGTCGTGTATTTAGTCACGAAGATGTGGCAACAGCCGTATTTTCAACACCTGAAGCTGCTACAGTTGGTTTGACGGAAGCCGAAGCACGTCAAAAATTCGGAGATGATGCAGTAACAGTATATCGCGCTCGCTTTCGACCCTTGTTTCACAGCTTGACTGGTGCTGAAGAAAGAACAATGATGAAGTTGATAGTCGATGCTAACACCGACAAAGTGTTGGGTGCTCACATGGTAGGAGAAAATTCAGCGGAGATCATTCAAGGTGTGGCGATCGCTGTCAAGATGGGTGCAACTAAAAAGGATTTTGACGCGACTGTTGGTATTCACCCCACAGCAGCAGAAGAGTTTGTCACAATGCGTTGATAGTTATTTGTAATATTTAGTCATTAGTCATTTGTCAGTCACCAATGAGAAATGACTAATGATTAAGGATGATCTGACTGAGAAAAGCTGAATGTCTAGTGAATATATTTACCTTCACGGCTTTGCATCCAGTCCTCATTCTGCCAAAGCTCAGTACATAAGCGATCGCTTTGCAGAATGCAATATCAAACTGCAAATTCCTGATTTGAATTTTGGGGATTTTTCTCATCTCACAATTACGCGACAGATAAATCAAGTCGCCGCAGAATTTCCTCCAAATTCTTCACCAGTAACTCTGATTGGTTCAAGTTTGGGTGGCTTAACTGCTGCCCACTTAGGACAAAAATATTTACAAGTAGAAAAACTTGTTTTGTTAGCGCCAGCTTTTGAATTTTTATCTCACTGGTTACCAACTTTAGGAGATGAAAAAATCAAACGTTGGCAGCAGGAAAAATATTTAATGGTTTATCACTATGGGGAGGAAAAATCCTTGCCTCTAAGTTATGATTTCATAACAGATGCTGTGCAATATCAAGAAGAAAATTTACAACGTCCTATTCCTACCCTGATTTTGCACGGAAAAAATGATGAAGTTATTCCAATTCAAGCCAGTTACGATTTTACGAAACTGCGTCCCTGGGTAAAGTTAGCGGAACTTGAGAGCGATCATGCCTTAGGTAATGTCATGGCAGAAATTTGGCAGGCAATTAAACACTTTTGCCAGTTACCTTGAAGTTGTATAATATTTAGTTCTTTGACCAATGACCATTGACTAATGACTAATTTATGCTGCCATTCATTCGCTCGGATTTAGCTCTATTTACTGCTTATAAACCCCACCCTGGGAGCGATACAGCCCAACCAGTCTCAGCAACTCAGCTTGATCGTCTAGATACTAATGAAAGCCCTTATGATTTGCCTTCAGAGTTAAAAGAAAAGCTGGCATGGACGTATCAGCAGGTAATAGAGACAAATCGTTATCCCGATGGCGCTCACGAGGAATTAAAAAGCGCGATCGCTGAGTATGTCAATGAGTCAGCGGGCTTTTCCTCATCTGTTTTCACTACTACTAATATTTCTGTTGGTAATGGTTCAGATGAACTCATCCGTTCGTTATTAATCGCCACTTGTCTGGGAGAAGGTTCTATTCTTGTTGCCACTCCGACTTTTTCTATGTATGCGATTTTGGCAAAAACTTTGGGAATTTCAGTCGTAGAGGTGAACAGAAATGAAACGAATTTTGAAATTAATTTAAAAGCAGCACAAGCAGCCATAGAGCAAAATCACAATCCTCCGATCCGGGCAGTTTTTGTAGTTCATCCCAATTCCCCTACCGCCAATGCTTTAACCGCAACAGAAATAGTATGGTTAAAAAGTCTGCCAGAGCATATTTTAGTCGTAATTGACGAAGCTTATTTTGAATTCAGTCAAATTACTATAGTCAATGAATTGTTACAGCGCTCTAACTGGGTGATACTGCGTACATTTTCTAAAGCTTTCCGATTAGCTGCCATGCGCGTTGGCTATTGCATAGCCCATCCTGAGCTAATTGCAATATTAGAAAAGGTTCGCCTACCCTACAACCTTCCGAGTCTCTCAATGGCTGGGGCATTAGTTGCTTTACAAAACCGTAAACTGTTGCTAGGTTCAGTACCGCAAGCTTTAAATGAACGAGCTAAACTCATTGAAACTTTATCACAGCAACCAGAACTGCAAGTTTGGGACAGTGCTGCTAACTTTATCTATTTGCGTTTGAAACAAACTACCTCTCAAGCCCAAGACACCACTTTAAAAGCCCTTAATCACCAACTTCAAGCTAATGGTACTCTTGTACGAGAGATTTATGGCGGATTGAGAATTACTATTGGAACTGCTGAGGAAAACGCCCGCACTTTGAATAACTTGCAAGTTGCTCTCGCAAATCTCAAATTAAAACCATTAGCTTAGTAATAAAATCTGTGATTTACCTCACTGCCCAAGCGGCGCACTACTGCCACAGTTTGCGGCAAGACACCTACTAAAAGGGCAAAAGCTTCATCTGGTAACAAAGCCACAACCTCAGGGGGAAAATATTGTTCAAATTGATCGAGGATCTTTTGGACTCGCTGCTGGGGAAGTTGGTTTTCTGTAATTTGCTTGATCAACCGAATCCACTGCCGCCTAATTAAGTAAGCTTTCTGTCGCTCTTCATTAGTTTCAGGTGGCAATAAAGACAGATTTCCTATTGGCAGCGCCCCTTGACAATCACGATCATAATCGCCACCTACTGCTGCTCCCGGCCCCGCAAACTCTGCATGATACTGTTTAAAAAGTATTAATCCATTTCGTTTTCGACTGTTGATCACGAATACTTTTCCGCTTAATAGTTTTTTTAGGATATCCGAGCCATAAGATCGCTCAGCCCCATCTGGCATGACGATATAGTCGAGGAAACTTCTGTCAGGATAATAGGTAGATACCATAGCAGTCTGATAGCGTCGGCGCTTTTCGCTATCCATCTTTTCCCAAAAAGAAAATGAATTTGATAATTGCTTGCACTTAAAATAGATTGTTATTTAATTAAAGCTTTTTTCTTATCTTAATTATTAACTTTTGAAGTCAACTGAACTAAGATAAAAAATAATATAGGCTCTGTCCAGTCATTGAGTAACCATAATTTTATGAGATTTAAATTGATTTGTCTGCTAGCATAAGTGTATTTTATTAAAGTTTTTATAAAGATGAATATATAAGTTACAAAGATATTATGAGGACTTTAATAACTATCAATAGTGTTTTTACTGTTATAGCAAATCTCATCTGTTTTACTATCAAAAATACTTATATTTATATACAGAAACATTTTTCACATTATTAAGCTTAAATCAAAAATAAATTTTTCCTAATCTTCTAATAATATATTTACTTTTTTGGGAATATATTAATAAATGTATATATAGTTCAAAGTTTAGATAAAATTATTGTCAGCAAAAGCAAAACAAGAACTTCTTTAACTTCATCATTAATTACTCAATAACTTAGTAAGTTTATAAAATTTTTGTTTAATAGCCATAGAGTTATATATACATCAATCTTAACTAATTTAGTATAGTGGTGTGTAAAATGCCAAAGCAGAAATTAGTTGAAAAGTGATTGAATTTGGCTATAACAGGCTAGAAGCTCAACCAGATGAAAGTTTTCATCGATTAACTAAACTTATATAAGTTTCCTAGCAAAGCTAGTGTCAAAGTTGGTATTGACGATCCAAAAGCAAATAAACAGCTAATTACTCAGCTAAAAGATGTTTGTGTAATAATATTTGTTGCGATCGCTTCAAGAAAAATATATTCCAGCTAGGTTCAACTTTGTGTACTCGATATCCCTGCTTGAAATAAAGCTGACGTGCTTGATAGTTGTTTTCCAAAACGTGGAGATATAGCTCTTCAAATCCCCATTCTCGAACTATTTTTTCGCTGGCTATAAGCAGCTGTGAAGCAGCACCTTGCCTGCGGT
Source organism: Chlorogloeopsis sp. ULAP02 (assembly GCF_038404745.2). Taxonomy (NCBI): domain Bacteria; kingdom Bacillati; phylum Cyanobacteriota; class Cyanophyceae; order Nostocales; family Chlorogloeopsidaceae; genus Chlorogloeopsis; species Chlorogloeopsis sp. ULAP02. The sequence continues at coordinate 58,757 of NZ_JAYKTT020000075.1, forward strand.
ATTTGGGGTGAACCGCTAAATTAGACAGATAAGGAAAACTCCTGCCAACTTCTGTCCAAGCATCATTAAATCGCACACCTAACTCTACAGTACCAACTAAGTTATCAGCTAGACCACCAGTAGTATCAACAGCAACCAAACACATATGATGGGGTGCTGCTGATGCCAAGCGATGTCTTAAATCTTCGTAAATTCCTAAACGTAGTAGCGGGAAAGCCCATCCCCAGAAACCTTTTTGGGAATGAAAGCTTTCGGCAATAATTTGAGCAACACCGATCAAATCAGCAGCTGTAGCCGCGCGGACTTGGAAATGGCAGGAAGCTTGATCGGCGGCTATAACGAGCGGTTCTTGGTGGAATGGGTCTAAAAACCAGGATGTCAAGGTTAGTTTCGTGTTGAATTGATTGAACAACAATCCTTTCCAATATCCTAAAACACCATTCAACTTATGTGAAAAATTGAAACAGTTTAGTTTGTTGAACTTAGTTTTAAGAGTTAGAGACTGATTGAAGCATAATCTAACTGCTAGAGAATAGGGGTGATAGTAACTAATGTTCCATAATTCTTAGTCTCTCATTTATCATCCCTCATTTAGCATTCCTTACCTAGCTGCCCCTTGTCTTGCCAAGATGCTGATAACTAAATTTTAAGTGTTAATTTAGCTATATATTATACCTAGTTTTTTAGCTTATGATTGTAAAGTTTTTGCTTTGACAAAAACAGCCATAAATAAAATTTACCTGCAAGTGTTAGTGTCGGTGCTATGACGGGAAAACTTAATATGCAGCATATATAACTTCAACCGGATATTGAAACCAAATTGGAGCAATGCATATGGTATCAAATAGTTGTCGTCGGAGGTAAATAGTTGTGAGCAAACCTCTTTCAGTCAGCAATTTTGTCAGCAAACGGCTCATAAAGTCAAAATGCTCTGCTCTTACCTGACTCAGTTTCGTCCTTACCTGATCAGATTATTGTTTATCCGACTGCCTTTGCAGCAGGAAAGCGGTGCATGAAATCCCAAGCAAACTATAAGCCTAAAATTTTGGTTGTCGATGACGAACCTGACAACCTTGACTTGCTGTACCGCACCTTTTATCGCGATTATAAGGTGTTGAGGGCCAGTTCTGGGCCAGCAGCATTGAATCTACTCTCGCAAGAGGGAGATGTATCAGTAATCATCTCCGATCAGCGAATGCCGATGATGAGCGGTACTGAATTTTTGAGCTTAACAGCAACTCAGTATCCAGACATTATTCGCATCATCTTAACTGGCTACACCGATGTCGAAGATCTGGTAGAAGCGATCAATTCTGGTAAAGTATTCAAATATGTCACAAAACCGTGGGAGGCAGAAGAACTTAAAGCGGTGGTACGTCAAGCTTTGGATACTCATAATGTCCTGAAAGCCCGTACTCGTGAACTAACCCGCACACTTCGTCAGGAATCGCTGCTAAATACCGTCACCAATACGATTCGTGGTGCCTTAGACTATCGGCAAATTCTACAAACAATTGTGGATACCGTAGGCCATATGTTGGAGGTAGATGTCTGCCTCTTACGTCCATTTCAAAATAATCGATTGGTAGATGAAAGATTTATTTACCAAAAAACGCTCTCTCAAACAATAGAAGAGTGGGAGAAACAGCCGCGTTCAGAGATTGCCTCCATCGCAGATCCTCTTTGGGCGGCTTCCCTTGGAGTATGGACAGGTGCTCAGAAAATAGAACAGGAAAGGCAGCCCCGTGTGGAAGTTCCTTGTGTTGAGGAGGCTACCGTAGAGAATTTTCACTCCTCACCCCTTGCCCTTGTCTCCCACTCCTCTTTAGCGCAGACAGTTTGGGAAACGCGCGAAGTACATGTAATTCAAGATATTACCAGCGATGAACGCATCCAAGGTGACACTCCCGAACTCCAAACTCGTGCTGCTGCTTTTGCTGAAGCTAATATTTGTTCTAGTTTGGTAGTGCCGCTAGTTTGCCGACAAGAACTGATGGCGGTGCTAGCACTGCATCAGTGTAACCAGCCCCGTGCTTGGAGTGAAGACGAGGTGCAGTTGGTGATGATGGTAGCAGATCAGGCAGCCCTAGCTTTATCTCAAGCTTATGCTTATGAGCAAGTACGTGCTCTTGCTCAACGTGAAGCCTTAATTAATACAATTACTAGTGCCATTCGCTCTAGTTTAGATCCGCAGGATATCTTTGCAGCTATTACTTATCAATTAGGGCAAGCTTTACAAGTGGACGGTTGTGTATTGTCTTTATGGACACAAGAAGATGAGTTTGTTCACTGCGTGGGCTTATATGACAGTTATAAAAATTCTGAAACAGAAAATTTAAGTCATACTAACTATGCTGACAATCAGAGTTTACCCTTATCACAAACACCTATAAAAGAGAATCAAATTCTACAAGAAATGTTGCGGACACAACAGCCAGTGGTAATTGGTGATATGGGGCAGTGTCCTCCACAAATCAAGGGAGCCGATTTGCCTTTGCGATTACCAGCACGATCGCTGATGGTAGTTCCCTTGCTTGCTGATGGCAAAACCATTGGTAGCATTACATTACGCGAGGGTAATAGTGTGCGACAATGGCTGCCGTTTGAGATTGAGTTAGCCAAAGCCGTAGCAGCACAAGCAGCGATCGCAGTACAGCAGTCTCACTTGTACCAAAAAACTCGCGAACAAGCTGAACGTTTACTGGAGTTAGACAAACAAAAAACCGAATTTTTCCAAAATATTTCTCACGAGTTTCGTACACCTATCACCTTAATTCAAGGGCCATTAGAATCTGCTGTAGTCTCAAAGGAGGGATTATCCTACGAACAAAGTGCGATCGCTCTGCGTAACTCCCGCCGCCTGCTGCGACTGGTAAATCAACTTCTCGATTTACAACGCTTAGATGCAGGGCGAATGCAGCCTAGTTTTCGTCCTTGCGATTTAGTTGAATTTGTCAGCCAAATCGTTGAGTCGTTTCGTCCTTACTGCCAAAAAAAGGGATTGCATTTAGTTACTGAAATGGCTGAATGTCCTGAGGTTTACTTGGACATGGAAAAATTCGATAAGGTAGTTTACAATCTCCTATCCAATGCGATGAAATTTACTCCCGAAGGCGGCATTATTACTATTAGAGTGCAGCCTCAAGGTGAAAGTTGTTTATTACAAGTTCAAGACACTGGTATCGGTATTCTTAAAGAACAAATACCTCTTTTGTTTGAACGCTTCCGCCAAGCTGAAGGCTCAGAAAATCGTTCCTATGAAGGTACTGGTTTGGGTTTAGCTTTAGTCAAAGAACTGGTGGAAATTCACGGCGGTAAAGTCACCGTGGAATCAGTTTATGGTGAAGGTACAACCTTTAGCATCTGGCTGATGTCTGGTAGCACTCATCTTGCTCAAGAGCAATTGCTGGAAGCCTCTGTGGAAGTTAATATTAGTCGTGCTGCTGTGGAATTGGCAGATTTAGAACTGATCGAAGAGGGGATTGGAGAAGAACAAGTCATTAGCACCCAGCCTCTAACCCCTGGTTCCTCAATCCTAGTTGTAGATGACAATCCAGATCTGCGTACTTATGTATCTGGGATTTTACGTAATAGCAGCTACCAAGTACAGACAGCTCGTAATGGCTCAGAAGGATTTCAGATTGCCAAGAAAATTTTGCCTAGTTTAATTGTTAGCGATTTAATGATGCCTGTGGTGTCAGGTATGGAAATGATTCGGATGATCCGCAATGAAGAAAAGTTGAAAGGAACACCAATCATTTTGCTGACAGCGAAAATTGATGAAGAAACTCGGATTGAGGGTGCAGAGCGTGGTGCAGATGCTTATTTAGCTAAACCATTTAATGATCGCGAACTTTTGGCAGAGGTGCGAAACCTCTTAGCCTTAAAGGAAAACGAACGAAAAGTAGTAGAGTTAAACACTTATTTGACAGAATCTGTACTTAAGCGCTTTTTGCCACCTGCTCTTGTTAAAAAAGCTGCCGCTGGAGATTTAGTTTTGGATTTACGCCCAGAACCACGTTTAATAACAGTCTTATTTAGTGATATTGTCGGTTTTACTCAGCTAGCAAATACCTTGAGATCGCGGCGAGTAGCTGAGTTGCTAAATGAATATTTAGAAGTTATGACGAGAGCGGTATTTGACAATGGTGGCAGTGTGGATAAATTTATGGGAGATGCTATCCTAGCTTTGTTTGGAGCACCAGAAGAACTAACGCCAAATGAACAAGTTAGGCGTGCTGTTAACACTGCCAGAGCAATGCTGCGATCGCTAGAAAATTTAAACCAACGTTGGCGAGAGCAGGGAATTTTTGATGCCACTGAACGTAAAAGTGTAGAGTTTCGTTGTGGCATTCACCAAGGTACGGCTGTGGTAGGTATGTTTGGTAGTATTGAACGTGCTGACTATACAGCTATAGGCCCTAGTGTTAATATTGCTGCTAGATTACAACAAGCTGCTGTTGCTGGTACCATACTTGTTTCTGCTGCTGTTGCAGATTATTTACAAGAAGATGAAATTATTAAAGGTAGCCCATTAGAACTAAAAGGAATAGATGAAACAGTTTTAACTTTTGCTGTGATACCAGAATTGGTGGTTAATAGTTAATAAAAAACTGGCAATTATAGCAGGTGACAGAGAACAGGTGACAGGGAACAGAGTTAAAATTCTTTTGATGTTTAAGTTTTATCATCTGTTGATGTCCTAACAACTTTGGCTGTTGCTATAAAAATAAACTATTAAGTAAGTCAACTTAAATAAACTGACAACAAAAAACTCCGATTTTTTAAAAAAGCCGGAGTTTTTTGAGTGACTTATCTAAATAGAATAGAGGCGTCAGTTGCCAGAAGAAAAATTCTTGAAGCCAGAATTCAGAAGAAATTCTTCATTCTGTAGGCGCGTAGGACTTCCGCAGGTATTCTGTATTCTTCTTCAATTACAGCTTGGGCATAATTTCTGATAATAAATGACTGGGAACTTTTGATAAGGCAAGATTTTGTCCTTTAATTCCTAACTCATTATGAAAAGCGCGAATAGTTTTGACTATATAAGTAAATGTGGTTTGATAAGAGTCCTGTTTATTTGTTAATCTATTTAAGGCTTGTAAATGATTTTCTAATGCTGCTTCTAAATGTTGAGAGCGAGAGGCTTTATAAGCATTTAAAGACTGATCGGTTGCTAGTTGATAATGAGCTAATCCTAAATTATTGTGAGTGGCAAATATATCGAAGCTTAAACTATCTTCGCTGAGTGAATTAGTAATAGCGATGCATTCTTCATAGGCTTTGATACAAAGTTTGAGGAATTGCTGCCGTTCTTCCTTTGTTGTTTGCGATTGGTTTGCTAAATTCCAGTAAGCAGTGCCAAGATTATTTTGCGTGGCAGCACAGGCGGCAGGAACATTAGCAGGAGTGCGATATTTTAACGCCTCCCCATATGCTTTCACTGCCAGTCGCAAATGTTCTGTTGGATTATCGTATTGTGCTAAATTCCAGTGAGCAGTACCGATATTGTTTTGGATCATGCCATATTTAAGCGGTTCCTGTTCTGGGTGATAGTAATTTAGGGCAAGACTGTAAGCTGCGATCGCTTTATGCAAGTTTTCCGCCGATTGAGTATGTTGCGCTAAATGCCAATAAGCAGTACCTAAATTATTTTGAGTGGCAGCATACTTCAATGGTTCGATGTTGTTGGTACGGAAGCGCACTGCTTCAGTATAAGCTGCGATCGCTTGTTGCCAGTTTTTGACTGGATTCTTAAAACGTGCCAAGTCACCGTAAGCTGTCCCTAAATTATTTTGCACGCGAGCGTAAGTTTCTGAGTGCGTGTCGGGCGAAATTAACTTCAAAGCTAACTGATAAAATTCAATTCCCTGTTCTATGTAAGATTGCCCCTCTTCAGAATTGGGTGGTGTACGATACAACATCCAGTAAAGTGTTCCCAAGTCATTTAAAATATCTGGTACATGGGGTGAAGTTTCATCATAAGTAATTGCCTCTTGATAGGCAAGAATTGCTACCATCATGTTTTCGATGTTTGCCTGCCCTTGCTCGATTCGCAGGCGATATAAGTTCCCTAAGCGATGATAAGCTGCTGCAATTGTCTCTGGTAAAGCCTGTTTTGAGTGCAATGCATCAATTTCTTCCAAAAGTTGCTGCGCTTGTACGCTCTCGTCTCGATTTTGAGCGATCGCATGATCAGTATTATTAATTGTGGCTTGTATTAATTCCGTTAATTCCTGACTGATGTGTGTAAATTTCGGCTCTGAGCTAGTTTTATTAACACTGACTGGATGTGTTAGTTCCTCTTGCAGTGCTTCTGGTATCAATATTTCTGATGTACTTACAGGAGTTTCTGGGATTTTATCTTTGCGATTGACGACTGGTGACTGTGGCTGAAAATCAAAATCTACTTCAAAGAGAGATTCTTCCAAAACAGATTGCTCAAAACTGCCTAAATCCAAACTTTGATAACTAGACAAACGTTCTGGTGAACTTCTGTTATTAGTAGTTGGTGTTGGTTCTCCAGCAAACACAAACACACCTGTGCGGCAACGCCAAAATTGTGGTGCTGACTGCTGAATGGCATATAACCAAGGGCGCGGCACCCACAACAATAAACTAGATTCTAAAAAACGGCTGAATTCTGGACTTGAGAAATGCTGTTCGGTTAAGCGTAAATAATGTAAAAATAAACGCTGTACTGCTACTGGTTGCCTGGTTAACTGTTCAACACCTACAATTTGAAAACCTGGTATTGGTAGTGATCTTCCAGGACTATCTTTTGATGCTCCTACTATTGGTGGTGGATAATTAACTAGCCATTGATTGATCTGAGCTATGGGGTTAGGATCGCTTAAGTTCAATCGTAAAGTGACTAATCGCGGATAAGCTGGTGTACTGGCTTCTTGGATTTCTGAAGGCTGATATAGCACTTGCCCAACTGGATAAGCCAAAGTTGAATGCAAACGTGCCGCTACTTGATTTCTCAGGTTTAAATCATCACATATTGCTAAAAAAATTTGTCGTCGCAAACCGAGGCTAAGGGCAAGTTTTAGGCGATGGTATACTTGCCGATTCCATACAAATTTATCTGAATGTGCTGTTTCATTCACGCTCATGGCGGCTAAAGAGCCAAAATGCAGTGTACATTCCCTTTGGGGACATATGCAAGCAGTCTATAATTCTGATTTTGACTAAGATTTGCAAATATATTGTTATCCTGTTCAGGATAAATTAATTGTTTTAGACATCAATAATAAAGTATAAAACTATACCTTTATCTGTTTCAATTGTAACAAATAAAAAACCAGGTTCCGATAAAGTTTGGAACCTGACAGGAGATATGTAATGTCAATTAATTTATCAATAAAACTTTTACTAACTAAGATTAGAAACAGAGAAGGCAACGAAAACTAAACCACTAACCAGAACCATTGCGGCAATTCCCAAAAAGACATAATTGCGCTTTTGCTGTGAAGTAGGAGGTTCTGCTTGATAAACTTTAGGTTCACGCGCAAAATTGTTTAAACGTCCACCTTCTTCAGTCGTATAGGGCATGAATCAATTCCTTACTCTTCTCATTTTTTTAATGTTACATAAATGCAACATATACTCTTACCCATCAGAGATAATTCGTTACAAAAGTTTAGGGGCTAGAAGAGGACAAAGGAGAGGATATGCCTGGAGGCGGCAGTACACAAACCTTCGTTACCAGGTTGAACCTGGTAACGAGAAATCTAAAATCCCGGGAATCTAATCCCTAAGTCCCTAGTCCCTATCCCCTAATTCGTGACTGTACCAGTCATAGGTGAGGAAGGACTGGCGTAATCTTTTGTTGGCATTCTACCAGCAAGATATGCTAGACGACCTGCGATCGCTGCCAGATTCATTGCGCGTGCCATTCCGGGTGGGTTTTTGGCTAAAGCGATCGCGCTATTAATCAACAATGCATCTGCGCCCATTTCCATCGCTTGGGCTGCTTCAGATGGCGCTCCAATGCCAGCGTCTACTACTACGGGGACGTTAGCATTCTCGATGATGATTTGAATGTTGGCGGCAGTTTTCAGCCCTTGCCCGGAACCTATAGGCGCTGCTAAGGGCATGACAGTAGCACAGCCTACTTCTTCCAAATGCTTTGCCAGTATGGGATCGGCGTTAATATAAGGTAGAACGGCAAAGCCTTCTTTGACTAACTGTTCTGCTGCTTGTAGAGTGCCAATTGGATCTGGTAGTAAGTATTTAGAGTCGGGAATTACTTCTAATTTGACAAAATTATTATCTTCCTGCCCAAGAAGTTTTGCCATTTCCCTTCCCAGACGGGCAACTCGAATTGCCTCATCTGCTGTTTTACATCCAGCAGTATTTGGCAGCATCCAAATTTTTGTCCAATCTAGTGCTTCAGCTAAACCTTCATGTCCGGGAGCATTGGTTTGCACACGCCTGACGGCAACAGTAACAATTTGGCAACCACTCTCCACGACACTTTGCTGCATTTCCTCAATACTACGATATTTGCCTGTTCCTGTCATTAAGCGAGAGGTAAAAGATTTGCCAGCAATGACAAGTGGTGAATCTTGAATAGGAAGCGCATTGGGAACTAGCTGTAATGGCGAGTGATGATTGGAGAGTGTAAGCATTTGGGCAGGGGTAGATGATTGAGCCTGGAAACGCGAGTAGTGAAAATGACAAAGGAGGGGATCGGATTTTTGTTGCTCAATTAAATCGGCAATCAATACCGCTGTAATGGGTGCGAGAAGAATACCATTACGATAGTGGCCTGTGGCCAAAGTTAAATTTTGACAATTGCTACTTCCCAGTATCGGTAATTCATCAGGAGTAGCAGGACGAAATCCCCACCATAATTCCTCAATTGGATAATGCTGGATTTGGGGATATAATCGAATCGCTTGTTGGAGTAAAGTTTGAATTCCTATGGGTGTATTGTAGGGGGTAAAGCCCACATCCTCGCTGGTTGCGCCAATAATAATGCGGCGATCGCGTCTAGGCACAATGTAAATGTCATCACCAAATAAAATACGTGTCAAAGGCAATTCTGTCAGATATTCTGGCAATCGCACACTCAGCATTTGCCCTTTTTTTGGACGCACTGGTAGGGGAAACAATTGGTTTGACCAAGCACCTGCGGCTAAAATATAATGTTCGGCATGCAAAATTCCAGCGTTGGTTTGTACACCTACAACCTGTCCTTGTTGCTGCTGAAGTCCTTCTACTGTAGTTCCTTCTTTCAACTCAATACCTAAAGAGCGTATTGAACTCAGTAAAGCTTTTGCTAAAGCACGATTATCTACTTGGGCATCTTCGGGGTACCACCAACCACCGACTACTTCTTCACCCAATCCTGATTGATATTGGTTAATGGTTTCTTTGTCTAGCCAATAGGCAGGAGAGGAGGAGTGGGGGAATGGGGTAGTGGGGGATGAGGAGAAATTGTTATTTTTCCCCCCCTCTCCCTGTCTCCCTTTCTCCCCCTCTTCTTCCAAGGCTGGTGCTAAACTACCACAAGGCCAGTAACCAGTATTCAAGCCAGTGATTTGTTCTAGTTTCTGCGTCCAGTTGGCATAAATAGAACGCGATCGCCAGCACAACTCCTGCATAGCTGGATGGACAATTTTTTCGGCATCTGGTGCTAGCATTCCGGCTGCGGCGTGAGTGGCGGCAGAGTGAAAGTCGCGGCTTAAGATGGTGACTTTTGCTCCGCGTAGTTTCAGTTCAACAGCGATAGCTAAACTTATAATGCCGCCACCAATAATCAAAACATCTTTATTCATTATTCAGTAGTTAATTGTCAAGAGTTAGTAGGGGTGATGAAATTTCTGATTTTAGTGGTAGGGCAAACATACATTATCTCGTTCAAAGCACCCACAAAAAAGTTAAGTAGTCAAGAGTCACTAGTTACGGTTTTTACTGCTGACTATGGACTGTTGACTAAATAACTCCTAACTCCTAACTCATCACTCATAACAGGTAACTCATAAGTGCTAACCAATGAATGGTAAGCGCTACCACAAAGCTGGAATTGGTTCGCTATTTTGGTTTGAATTGTTTGATTGAGTGTCGTCTGTAGTGTTAACTGAGTCAGTTGTATTTTGAGCGGTTGTGGTTTCAGTTGTATTTTGAGCAGTTGTGGTTTCAGTTACTGTGTCATCAGCAGTATTACTCTGTGATGCGTTACTCCTGGTGTTATTTTCAGAAGCAGTACCTGCTGCCGTACTATTAACATTGATATTAGCAGGCAGAACTCGCGATGTTTTACCACCATTTCCCGGAGCTTGAGCGGTGTTTTGTCCGCCCATCGGAAAGTTAATGCCCAGCAAGGTACCTAGCAAAATTGCTAAACCTCCAGCCATCAAAATTAGTGGTGTCCATCTACCCATGTTGTTTTCTCCTTTTAGTATCCACACTAGTTAAAGATCTACTCTCCAAACATCCATCAAACTTTGTAATTATCTGGCAAAGTCCCTATAACCTGAGTTTGATTAGTTCAACACAGGTTTATTGTAGGAGAATGAGGAGGTAGGAGCGCTGTTTATGGCAGCGCCAATATGCTGTTTTCCTTTGCTTAACTTTTGAAACGTCGAATTGCACACAGCAAATGCTGATTCCCTGATTGTTAATTACCTTAGCACCGCTATTGTAGAGGTCAATACTATTTTGCAGCAAAATTTTCTTCACACTGTCTCCGCGCAAGCACTCAATTTTATTTTCTTGAGCTAGTACCTTGAGCATCTTGGATGACTAAACTGGCTGTTTTTTGGATATTGACACATTGTCTTAAAGTTGTCTTTCAAGTCACAGTTTTATGACCGTAAATTCTTCGCCCCAAATTTGGATCTACGACACCACTTTACGAGACGGCACTCAGCGTGAGGGCTTATCAGTATCAATTGAAGATAAGCTACGCATAGCCAGGAGGCTGGATCAACTGGGTATTCCTTTCATAGAAGGTGGTTGGCCGGGGGCAAATCCCAAAGATGTACAATTTTTTTGGCAGTTGCAAGAAGAACCCCTCCAGCAAGCTGAAGTTGTAGCTTTTTGCTCGACTCGTCGTCCCCACAAAATTGCGGCATCTGAACCAATGCTGCAAGCAATCCTTGCTGCTGGTACCCATTGGGTAACTATATTTGGTAAGTCTTGGGATTTACACGTGACAGAAGGACTCAAGACTACTTTAGCAGAAAATTTAGCGATGATCCGGGATACTATTGAGTATTTACGTGCTCAAGGACGTCGCATTATCTACGATGCCGAACACTGGTTTGATGGTTATAAACACAATCCCAGTTATGCTCTGCAAACTTTAGAGACGGCGATCGCTGCTGGTGCCGAATGGGTAGTCTTATGTGATACAAATGGCGGTACTTTGCCCCATGAAATTACGCAAATAGTTACAGATGTGATTAAGGCAACTTCCAGCGAGATTCAAATCGGCATTCATACTCACAATGATTCTGATACGGCTGTTGCTAATGCTCTGGCGGCAGTGATGGCAGGGGCAACAATGGTACAAGGTACGATGAATGGATACGGCGAACGTTGCGGCAATGCTAATCTTTGTTCGTTAATTCCCAACTTGCAGTTGAAGCTCGGTTACGAATGTATAGAAGAAAACCAGCTTCTCCAACTAACTGAAACTAGCCGCTTTGTCAGTGAAGTTGTAAATCTTGCTCCTGACGAACACGCACCATTTATTGGTAGATCGGCGTTTGCTCACAAAGGTGGCATCCACGTATCAGCGGTGGAACGCAATCCTCTGACTTATGAACACATTCAACCAGCACAAGTAGGAAACCGCCGTCGCATTGTCATTTCTGAACAGTCTGGAGTCAGTAATGTCTTGGCGAAAGCCCGCTGCTTTGGGATTCAATTAGACAAGCAAAACCCGACAACACAGCGAATTCTCGAACGTTTAAAGGAATTGGAGAGTGAAGGATATCAATTTGAAGCGGCGGAGGCAAGTTTTGAGTTATTAATGCGCCAAGCCTTAGGAAATCGTCAGCAATTTTTTGAAATCAAGGGTTTTCAGGTTCACTGTGATTTGGTGCAGGAAGAAGAAACCACAAGCTCTCTTGCTACTGTTAAAGTTGCTGTCAATGGTAAGGATATTTTAGAAGCAGCCGAAGGAAACGGCCCGGTTGCAGCTTTGGATGCAGCTTTACGCAAAGCTTTAGTGAATTTCTATCCCCAAATAGCTGCTTTTGAACTAACAGATTATAAAGTGCGAATTCTTAACGGGCATACGGGTACATCAGCCAAAACCCGCGTCATGGTTGAGTCTGGTAATAGTCACCAACGTTGGACGACTGTTGGAGTTTCTCCAAATATTCTGGTGGCTTCCTATCAAGCAGTAGTAGAAGGACTAGAATACGGTTTGTTGCTACATTCACAAGCTGAACAGGCTGAAGCGATGATGAGGGCGTCAAGTTAAAATTTAACTAGTTCAAGTGCCAATCCCAGATATATTACGATTTATACTCCCACACCACAAAGGGTGATTGGCAACTTTTTGCTAATTTCTAACTACTTACGGCACAGTGGCAGAACAATCCTAATCTTGATGCTGTGCCTTAATTAAGCACTCTCAGAAAAACTTTTCCAGGCTTGAGCAACTACTTGACTTAGCCAGCGCCGTTGCTGCCGATCCAGTACGCTGTCTTCTGCTAATACTTGAGCGGTTAACTCGTCTAAGGATTGTCCTTGAGCGCGAACAATTTTGACTACACCAGCGATCGCCATAGCAACTAATTCTTCATCTACTGGCTTTTGCCGTAAGGCAATAATTTCTTGAGTGCTATCTGGGATGGGATAATTCATGGCGGAAGTTTACAGAGATCAAAAATGAACAATTATTTTGATAAACTTTTAAAATTTCTTTACCGAATTTTCATTCAATAATTAGGGCGCATTTTAGCGTAAATTTGCTCTCTTTTTAATCTGTCTTAGTGAATATCTTTGTCGGAGATGAGAAAAAACATGAAAGAGATACTTTACCTAGAAATTCCTATCCCCGATACATCAGCTGTATGCAAATGGCTGCAAGCTGAATTTGAACCGGGAACAGGGGAAAAAGTCATGACGCCAGATGGCTTTCGTCTGAGAATGACTGGAAATACAGTGAGTGAGGGGAGTATTTCGGAAAACCTACCCAGCGAACTTTCTGTTTTTGTCTGGTCAGTGCAGCGAACAACCTATTTAAAAGTGTTTCGTTGGTCAAGTCAACCCTTACCTCAAGAAAAGCAAATTCTCAAACGCCTCACTACTGAGATCAGAAATTGCTTTCCGCATTACTACCCCGAACCACCAGCAATTGATTTGTCTGAGCAATCTATTTTTGAGGCGTTAGCTCCCTATTACCCTCTCACTGTTAAGTACTTTCAGAAAATACCGAATGGAGAATACGATCTCAAGCGGGTGTACTGGTGGGAACAACGCTGGCGTCAAGGTGTGCGCAATCCCCAAAAGCCACGGCAGGTGATATTTTCTCACAGTAAGGAAAAAGATGCAGGCAGAGAAAGTATCTCCGCGTCTAATTGTCCCCGCATCCCCATGTCCTCTTCCTACGATCTCATCTACATCGGTGGCGCACTGGGTGTGATTCATGCAGCAGTAATGGCAAAACTTGGTTATAAAGTTTTACTGATAGAACGATTACCTTTTGGGCGAATGAACCGGGAATGGAACATTTCCCGCGATGAAATTCAAAGCTTGATAAACTTGGGTTTGCTTACTTCTGCCGAAGTTGAATCAATAATTGCGCGAGAGTACAAAGATGGATTTAATAAATTTTTTGATGCTTATGTTCCCCAAAACCTGAAAGCGCCTATATTGCACACTCCCACAGTGTTGAATTTAGGTTTAGATTCCGAAAAATTACTGCTGCTATGTGGACAAAAGCTACGATTAGCAGGTGGTGAAATTTGGGAGAAGACAGAGTTTATTAGAGCTGATATTTATACTTCGGAAGTTGTTGTTACTGTTCAAAACTTAGACAATTGCTCAGAAAAGCAAGTTAGTGGACGAGTGCTAGTAGATGCGATGGGAACTGCCTCACCGATCGCCTGGCAGTTAAATGGAGGTCGCGCTTTTGACAGTGTTTGCCCAACGGTAGGGGCAGTCATTGAGCGTGGATTTGAACCAGGAGTGTGGGATTCCCAGTACGGAGATGTTTTGAATAGCCACGGTGATATCTCAAGGGGTAGACAGTTAATTTGGGAATTATTCCCCGGAGCAAATCAAGAATTGACAATTTATTTGTTTCACTATCATGAAGTCAATTCCAAAAATCCCGGTTCTCTTTTAGAAATGTATGAAGACTTTTTTACAATTTTGCCTGAATATCGACGCTGCGATCTAGACGAATTGGTGTGGAAAAAGGCGACATTTGGTTACATACCGGGACATTTTAGTGTAGATAGTCGCGATCGCACAGTTGCATTCGACAGGTTAATTGCGATTGGTGATGCAGCATCGCTTCAATCTCCTCTAGTTTTCACAGGCTTTGGTTCCCTAGTCCGTAATTTAGAACGCCTTACCACTCTTTTAGATGTTGCTCTCAAATACAATCTACTTTCTGTACGACACCTCAACCGAATTCGTGCCTTCCAAAATAATATTGCTGTGACTTGGATGTTTTCTAAAGGCATGATGGTTCCCACTGGAAAAAATTTACCACCAGAGCGTATCAATGCCATGCTTAATAACTTCTTTGGGTTATTAGCAGACGAATCACAAGAAGTTGCAGATGATTTTATTAAAGACAGATTTGATTGGTTGACTTTTAACCGATTAGCGCTGAAAGCAGCTCGAAAAAACCCCGCTTTACTACTATGGATTTGGGAATTAGCTGGAGCTAAGGATTTACTACGGTGGACAAGTAATTATTTTGACTTTACTCGTCATTCTCTAGCTATTGCCCTGTTGAGTGGATGGTTACCAAATTTACTGCGCAGGTTCCGTCCTTGGCTGGAACTCCGTTATCCAGCATTGTGGTTACAACTGTTAGCAATCAACTATAGTTTATTTGCAGGTAAAGGTCACCCTGATAACAAAGTGGTCAAAAAAACTACCGAACAACAACTTCAAAAGTCAATTGTTAATTAAGGGATTTCCAAGAATGAAATTATCCAAATAAACAAACCACTACAGAGACTGAGAACATGGAGAAATAAAAAACACAGAGGTTTATGCTGTTCGATTGGTTAAGTGTTTTTTTATTTGGAGTCCCTGAACAAGAGTTGATTCATACAACAAAACGGGCAATCAGATTCGCTATTTTTTCAGAACACAGAATTAAAAGCTGAAACCCCTTAATTCATTTATGGGGTTTCCCTTCTGCTTTCTGCCCCTCCGAAGTTCCGAGCCTCCTTTGGAGGAGCAACGCTTTCGGAGGAAGCTTCCGTACCCTGCGGGAAGTCGCTACCGCGTCTACGGACTTCTCTTTGCCCTCTGCCTTCATTTGGGCGAAAATTCGGCAGTTCGACAGACGCCAAAGATTTTCGTCCTTTGGGTGGGCGCTGGGGATAAAGTAATGGAGAAGGTGAATGAGAATGGGCAGAGTCGTCAGCTGGTTGTTGAGGCACAGATGTTCCTGGTGAATCCTGGGGCAACAATTGCGGAGTCTCTATCCCATCATCCTGATTGTCTTCAGAATTAGTATCATGGTTGGTAATGTCGTTATTCACTGATTCTTCATTCACATCAGAGGATGTAGCAAAACTTTCTGTTTGTGGCAGAATTTCATCACTTTCTTCCACATCTGCTTCTACACCTTCTGCTGCCGTAGGCTGCGGTGGTGTAGATACAGGTTGAACTGTAAAAAATGTTTGGAATAGGTTATTTAGTTGTTCTTCTAGATTTGACTGCTCTGAAGATGAAACTGTTGCAGGTGGAGTAGAACTATTAATTTCTGGCTCGATGTTTGGTTGGTTTGCAGTCAGTGGAGCTTGCTCACCTAATTTATCTGTAGCTGATGATTGAATAGGAGTGGTAGGATTCTGCCATCGATGTGGAGGTGAGTTAAACTCCTTCCATAATTTGCTCGATTGCTCCTCAAATGATTCTGATTCTGCCGACCAAGGTCGAATTGGTCGTTGATTTGAGAAAATAGAGTTAGCTTGCTTAGAGTGCGTGGTGTGTCTATTACTTACACTAGTTTGAGCATTATCCTCTAACGAATCATAACTCGGAACTGTTGTGTCCAAACATTTTTCTAAAGCTGCTTTAAATTGTAGGGTTTGGCGTTGCTGCCGCATTAGCCGGGAACGCAACTCTCGACAAGAATTTTCTGATTGCAATAGCTGGTGAGACTGTTCATTATGTTTAGTTTGAAGTAAGGCACATTCGCGCTCTAGCTGGGCAAGGCGATTTTGGCTAATTTCTAGCTGCCCTTTGCAACTTTCAATGAAAATTTCCTGAGTTTGAACTGTAGAGACGGCAGTTTCTAACTGCTGAAACAGTGAGTTGATTTGCTCTTGGGTGGCAGCAAGCTCTTGAGCTTGTTGCTTGAGCATTGTTTCTGCAATAGTTGAACGCTTTGTCTGTAACTGCAAAGCTTCTTCTGACTCAGCTAAGGCTGCTTTTAAAAGTTCTACTTGTTCGTATAATTCATTGTTGGCAGAACGCAATTCCTCATTTAATGCCAGCAGTTGCTGAAATTCGGCTCCTACTAGTTCTTGTTCTTGTTGATCGGGTTCGGCAATCCAATCTTGCTCAGATTCTGTCTGCTCAAATGGCAGTTGATTTAATTCCAGTACGCGATCGCTTGCTAGTTGTGTGTCAACAACTGATAAAGAGCTGACATGTGGAAGTAACTCTTCAGTAGGTGAGCGATCGCACTCTGAGACATCAATTACTTCTGCTTGAGATTGCTGCTCTTGGGCTGGTGCCAGCAGTGGCAAGTACGATATTGTCTTGTTTGTAGGATGCCCAACGAAATCAAAAGGACAACTGGTTTGTTGCGGTTGTGCAACATTGGCAGGATTTAGGGGTTTAAGGAAATTCCCGTTATTTGGGGTGTCTGCTTCATTCATCACTATTCACCCACCAGCTTCAAACTAATTGATTGGAGAATCCAGCAGCACGACTGAGTTGTCAGTGCTGTATTTTCAAAATCTACTTTAGAAGGCAAGTTCGCCTGCTCCCCAGTAAGAGTTGTCTTAATTAAATTAGTTATAACTTTCTCTCACCACGACCAGCAAAAAAACAAAATTTGACAATCCTGCCATTTTTGATTATTTCACAAGTGCTAATTCCAAAATGTGGGTGATGAAGAGAATCAGTGAACAATTACAATTCTCAATTATCAAGGAAGCCAACGGGGATGAAATCCAACTAAAGGAAGTTGTTCTGGTTTCAATTCTGTAGCCTCCTGAGCATCGATTATGGGCAACAGGGGCATCAACCACAGGCTACTAGTGGTGATCACTTCTCCATCTTCTGTGGTTAAAACTTGGGCATCTGGTGATGTGACAGGAGTTGTCTGCGGCACTACTTGGTCAAATAATAGCCCTAAACCATCAGGAGATAAACTCATTTTCACGTTCCGCTGATCGGGCGGTAGCACTAACAACGGTTTCTGCTTGCCAGTTTTGAGATCAATTGCGACTAGATATGGCTGTTCCTGATAATATTCTCCTGGTAGTAGCTGTGTGAGCAAGCAGTAAAGAGTTGGAGAAGCTGTATCAAATTGGCAGTTGACTATTGAACCTTTGGTGGTTAGCAGTTTTTTCTGGACGCCTTGATTGGTTACTAAAAACAAGTCTCGCGTATAATCTGTATTAAACTTAACCATTGCAGCTTGGGAACCATCCGGTGAGAAGGCTTGTACTAATCCAAACTGCGGGAAAAAATCTAGGGGTTTTGTACCATCTGCTTGCAGAGGCAAAATTGCTGTTCCTTGCCCTTGAGCAACTGCTACAGCTTTACTATCTGGTGTAATCATAAAGTCTCCTCCCGGTTGGCTTTGCAGGCGTTGCGGGGCATTTTTTCCAGCATTGTCTAGATTCGCTGGAATAAACCACAAGCCAAAGTCGTTAGGATTATTTTTATTTCCCCGTTGAACGACGATAGTTTGTCCATCAGGTGATAAGTCAAATTTTAAGTTTTGATATTCTTTATTATCTAAAATTAAATCAACTTTACTGGCAGATTCTGCATTTTGATGATAAGGCGCAGCAAAACCAGTAGTCACTTTATATAATTGAGCCGACAATATATCCTGGTTGTTAGCAGGGCGAGCAGAAAATAAAATTTTCTCCCCATCTGGAAATGGCTGAAAGTCTAATACAACCAAGTCTTTGGGAGTAAGTATCTTTTTTTGCTCTTGTGTCAAGTTATAGAGAACTAATCTGCCTTGATCTTCTTGCTCTGCTCCAATATAAAGAAGGATGCGATCGCGTGTGCTAAAAGTGGTGGTAAAAGGTTGCATAACACTCTTTCTACCACCTTGAGCGGCAAATTTATCCTTCGCGTCTTTTAGCTGTACTTTATAAGTTGTTCCATAGGGTGCTGGGGTAATAAAGGTATAACCCATACGTCGCCCAGCCCAACTGATTGTACCTGCGAGGGGAGGCTCGATTTTCAAATTTTCCTCTACGCTTTTAGTATCCATAGGACGACTAAAGGTGAGGATAAAGGTTTTATATTCTGCCCCTATTTTTTTGTCTTGGGAGGTATCATTCGTTGATATATCTCTTTCTTCTGTTTGAACGTGCTTCCAAGTAAATTCTCTGACATTAGCTTTAACTGCATCACCTTGCAATATCAGTAGCCCAATGATCGCAATTAATAGCAACATGAGAGCGATCGCCACACGATCTAGTGGTTGGAAAAATGCTTTTTTAGTAGTCATTGGCAAATAGGTTGGTTGATAGTAGTTAGTAGATAGTAGGGGCGGGTTTATGAAGATAAGTTGTCGGTTGGAACCGAAAGTTACTCTACAAAACCCGCCCGTACAGTAGTTAATAGTTTCTTTACCACTAACTAATAACTATAGGGATTTTTAGGTTGAGGAATTTTTTTGAGTGAGTTAGCAACAATTGTCAGCTGGCGTTTACCCGCTAGTGTTTCTGTAGCCATTTGTCCTTCTACTTCCAACCAAGTATCAGGGGGGTATTGTTCGCGAGTTTCTGACAATTTGACAGGTAATCCTACGGGATAAGCATCTGCCGCACAACAAGTCAAAACAAATCGTGCTAATAATAAATGTTCTTTTCCTAGTTGTGGTGGGTGAATCACAAATCCCTGTACCTTGACTTTATTTCCTTGATATCTATCTGGTTCTGGATAGACATTTAGCATCCGTACCCAATCTACTAGCGATCGCTCCTCAGGAGGAACAGCAGCACGAAACGCTTGGGGTTTGACGCGGGTTGAACCTAATAACTCACTCAAATCTCTTTGCAGTGCTTTGTCACTAGCAAATACTTGGGGTGTGATGATGAAGCCTAAAATAGCTGATGTTAATAGGAAAGCACTACCCCAGCCTGGCGGAAACAAAGTTATGTGTTGGACATTAGTACTCGCTTCACGACGAGATAGGAGTAAGAGTTCTTTGGCTCGGAAAATACTAACAGCTAGCAAGCAGAAAGCAGCTACTATTACTAATCCAAAAAAATTTGGATGAATCAACAAATTCAATTTGTTAGTTAACCAATATTTCAACAGTAAAATACCCCAAGCAGCGATTGCCAAAACATCTAGCCAGGAAAGTAACCTGTTGATAATTCTATTTTTACGATTCGGATTATTAGTCATTGGTTATTTGTTTTTTGTCACTAGTCAAAAACGAACAAAAAACTAAAACAAGTTAAAAGATGTACAAATTAAGTGTAAGAGTGAACAAGAATGTCAATAGTGCTGGTAAAGCAAATAAGTAAAAGATAGCTTGGGGTTTAAATATTGATAACAAAAGACCAATAGCTTTAATATCAATCATTGGGCCAAATACTAGAAATGCTAATAGGGAACCACTGGTAAAGGTTGAGGCAAATGACAGAGCAAAAAAGGAATCGACGGTAGAACAAATTGATACCACTGCCGCTAATACCAACATAGCTGTAATAGAACTAACTGGCCCTGCACCTAGACTTAGAATTAATTCACGAGGGGCTAGCACTTGAATAGCCGCTGCGATCGCACTACCGATTACTAGTACTCCCCCTAACTCCCGCAGTTCTTGAATAGTATTTTCCATTACGAGGCGAAGTTTCGCTGCTAAGGGTTTACCGTAACTAGAAGCTGTGGCTTCAGCAGCAGTTTCTAAACGCACGGTTTGCCCTGCTCCCAATAGATATGTGCCTGACTGTAATAGGGCAGATGTGCCTACTTGCTGCTGTATTTGATAATTTTTGGAGCCACGTTGTGATTGTGTTTTTGAGGCTGAGTTAAATTTTAAATAACGAGCGATTGTTGGTTGAACAAAAGGAGTCAAGTCTTTTTGAAAGCTAAAGACGAAGGCAACAATAGTGGCGATCAATAGGGAAAACACTACACGTAATACTACTATTTCTGGCTGGTCGTGAAATGCTGTCCAAGTTGCCCATATGACAATTGGGTTAATGGTTGGTGCTGCTAGCAAAAAGCCAATTGCCACTGGTGTCGGTACTCCCTGTATCAATAACCGCCGCGCTACTGGCACGTTACCACACTCGCATACCGGGAACAAAAAGCCTACCATACTGCCAACTAACGCACCTATAAGTGGGTTCTTAGGCATTTTGTCTGCCAATTTGCGCTCATCAACAAAAAATAGCAGCAAACTGGAGAAAAACACTCCTAGCAGTAGAAAAGGCATCGCCTCGACTAGCAGACTCAGAAATAGCGTAAAACCATTGTTAAATTGATTCATGGGCGTCGCTGTCAAAAGCGGTTTTGAATTTTAAGGTTCTGCCAAGTCATTCTATCGGAATGGGGATTACAAACAAGTGCAGATAATTAAAGTTCCATTAAACTATCGGTAAATACTCGGTTTGTCAGATAAGCATTGAAAGCTTGCAAACCACTACTGAGCATGGATACTTTGTTTTAATTCAGCTATGTTTATCAATGAATCCTATACATAGATAGCGAAAGTTCAAAAATGGTTCCTATTTGAGAACTTCAGTAGCTATTCTAATTTATTACTTTTTCTTATATTTATATTAAACTAACTCAATCTGATCTGGCTGTCTACGTATTTTCATCAATAGTTTACATTCTTTCCAAGAGGTAAGGAACATAGATAGTTCAGCACCCATACATTAATATTTAGTTGTTGTTCAAAAGGAATCAAATCGATGTCTTCCTTACCTTTTACAAAGTTCCCTTACCTTAATAAATAATCTATTTTGCACAACTACTTATTACTGATTATGAGTAAATGGCTATTTATGCAAACTATGTTTTGAGGTTCTACTACAATAATTTTCAAACTGCAATACCAAAATGGGAGAAATTATAGTAAGTGAATAATTGCTTGTATATAAATAAATACAATTCTTACACTTAGATTCTTAAGTGTAAACAATGATTAAGATTTATTAGCCACAATCGGGTATTTACATTGCTTGGTACCTATGCACTAGCAAAAAATATACTATTTATTAAAAAAATACTTAAGTAATTTTATTTATGATTCTCTATTTTTCGATAATCAATAAAGACAGAGGCTAAAATGTTAGCTTATTGTTTCTCAAGATTAGAAGAAATAGGGTGCTCAATGACACAAAAGTTTCGTCCAGATATATCACCACCATTTTTGTCTGGTGGTAGCGATCGCGATCTAAATTTACAATCTACTCTCCAGGAATTACAGCTTTATAACTTCCAAGTCGAAACTAGCGCTACAGCGGCAGAGGTGGCGAAAGTATTTGAAAAATACCCACTTTTGCCGGGAGTAGTTTTAGTAGAAGAGGGAAATTACACTGGCATGATTTCGCGGCGGAGATTGCTGGAATTATTTATTCGCCCTTACGGACAAGAGTTGTTTTTTCAGCAATCACTAGCTATTTTTTACAGCTATGCTCGTACACCAGTTCTATTGCTTGCTGATAGTACATCGATTTTGGCAGCTATGCAATTAGCAATGAGGCGATCGCCTGAATTGATGGCAGAACCAGTAGTTGTAAAAACAGAATCTGATATTTACTTTTTATTAGATGTACAGGAATTGAATATTGCTTGCTGGCAAATTCGGGGCATAGAAACTCAGGTACGTTATGAACGCAGCCAAATTCAAATGATTCAAAATGATAAGATGGCAAGCTTAGGGCGATTAGTAGATGGAATTGCCCATGAAATTTTAGATCCGGTAGGATTTATTTGGGGTAACTTAACTTATATATCGAAATATAGCCAGGATCTGCTTAAATTAATAGCAGTTTGCGAAAAAACATTTCCTGAGCTTACTAAAGAAATTATTTATTTTAAAGAGGAGATTGAATTTGATTTTATCGAACAAGATTTATCACGAGTACTTACTAGTGTATATACTGGTGCAGAAAGATTAAAAAAACTTGTCACCAGTTTACAAAATTTTTGCCATATCGATGAAGTTTATCCCAAGCCAGCAGATTTACACAGATGTATAGACAATATTTTACTACTAATAAATAGCCGGATCAAAAAAGAAATTCAAGTTATTAAAAACTATGGTCATCTTCCACCTGTATATTGTTTTATTGGTCAACTTCACCAAGTGTTTATGAATATTTTGAGCCAAGCTGTAGATGTTTTACTTGATGAGGCAGTAAGACTTCAGCTTAATCAAGCTGTGGATGGAAAAGTCGAAATTCCTCGAATTGAGATTAACACATCAGTCATTTCTCAACCATCCCATAACCCACAAATACCCGATTCTCGTTGGGTTTCAATTCGTATCACTGATAATGGCCCCGGTATGTCCAAAGAGTTTCAACAGCAAATAATTGAATCTTTTTCGGTAGAAAAAAGGGCTGATAAAGAAACTAGTTTAGCAGTAAGTTATAGAATTGTCACAGCAAGGCATGGTGGTAAATTTCATTTACGTTCAGAAGTTGGTATAGGCACTGAATTTGAAATTTTATTACCTTTAGTATAAGAGCCTAAAGCTACCACAAACAACTCTCGTTACCAGGCTCAATCTAGTAACGAGAAATAGAACAACGGTGCTCTCTCAGTAAATTTTATTTTTCTACATAGAAGACAAGATGGGTGAAGAGTAGAATCAAGTAATCCTCCGTTTCCTGTCTCCTGTCACCCATTATCTACCTAATTGATGTACGTTCAAACCATTCCTGGTATTTTTGTCTGTTTTCCTCATCTTCAACAGAAATAGTTACTCGTACTTTCTTACAGCCGTGATTTTTCTCTAAAGCGATCGCATTTAGAAGTAAACTAGCAATTTTAGGCGAATTAAAATCACCACTCACAGTTAAATTACCATCCAGAATGTTAACAGTAGGTTGCTCTAACTCTGTTAATTCAATACTAGAAAGTTCCTCTTGACTTAAATTAATTTCAGCGAGTTGTTTATGTTCTGGGCTTACTTGTTCAACAATAAGCTTCTCATATTTAACTGGAATTTGTACTATCCGAGTTTCAATTTCTTTACGAACAATTACATCACCTACTTTCCGCTTGTTTCGGTCAACAATTATTCTTTCTCCTAGCAAACGAACAATTTCTTCTTCAGTTACATTTTCTGAAGCCTTAAAATCTAAAGTTGGACTTTGAGCTTGTGAATTAATAATTTCGGTAGTGTTAGTTTGCTCTAACTTTTGAGTACCGTCAGTTATTTCGGATTGGTAATATTCTGGCATATGCTCTAACTGTGATTGTTCTATGTCTAGAAATACCGATTTTGTTGCTACGTCAATTCTTTTGATTAGCTTACTAGATAATAGAAAGTAATGGTGATTTTCTTCTTTAGGCTTTACATCTCCATCTTGATGTTCCAAAATTTGAGAAACCATCAAATTGAGTTGATGATGAAAATCAAGAATTAAATCTTTTACTCTCCCTATAAGTTTACCGTGCTTATCTAATACCGCAAAATTTCTAATCCTTCTGATTAAATTATTAAGCAAAGTATTAATATGTTCTTTGTTGGGAGTAATAGAGTTAGAAAACATAATCGATTATTTTATAAGTTGTTTGTTTATTAAGTAAGTAGTTATAAGTTAGTATTTCAAATATCTCAGATTCTTGTTGAAAGTTTTTTGAGACAGCTTTCTAGATTAGAAATTTATTTATCTATTACTATTACTAGTACAAGTAAAGCTACTCATTGGACTCTACTTGTACTAATTTAGATTGGTGATGAGTTTTGAGTCTATAGCCCAAAGTGAATATTTAATGGACTATAGACTACTAACTAAGCTAAGGCAGTCTGATTTTATTATCTTTCACGCTCGTCTATAGGCAAATTAGGAGCGTTGATATCCAATTCTTCCCGACGAACTGTTTCTTGAGCTTCAACAGTATCATGCTCCACTTCTTTTCTGACTCTGACTTCTTCACGTACTACAGCTTCTTTGCGAATATCAGGAGTTTCTTCATAGATTTCCACACGAGCAACTTCACCTTCGCGGAAGTTAGCTTCACCAGGAGCAACTGCTCTACCTGCATCTTGTGGAGTTACTCGCTCAACAACTACTCGCTCTTTTTCTACCGGAACTGCAACTCGTGCTGTTTCGGTTTCAACATGCTTGCCAACTGTAACTTCTCCAACTTTACGGCGTTGTTTGTTGGCGATTAACCGCTCTTCATACAGTCTGAGAGTTTGGTGATTTTGCTCATTCATCTCAAACAAAGATGGTTCCCGTTCATATGTATAGCTATCGCGATCATAAGCGGGAGTAGCAGCGGAAGTATATGCTGTAGAAGTGGGCTGATAAGGTATACCAACAGCACCTTCAAGAGGAGCAGAAGATTCTAGAGGAGCAGATTTATCTACTGCTGCGGGATTACGGTATACACCGCGTACTCGTTCTTCGTAATCGTAATCAACAGTTTGTAGCTCGTCGTATTCAGGTAAATTATCTGCTTGTTCTCTTGTCATACCAATGGCATATACGCGATCAGCAGCACGATCTACGCGGGAACGTCCAACTGGTAATAATACTTTCTTACCAAAAATCCAAAAGCCCATATCCACTACTAGATAGCGGAAACGGCCATTTTCGTCTACTAAGACATCACTAACAGTACCAACCTTCTCATCACTACCTTCTGCATAGACACCCATTCCTTTGATGTCATTACCTTCAAAGCTGTTTTTATAGTCAGGATCAAAATCTGTGAGTTTATAAAGAGCCATGTCAATTCTCCCAAACGGTTTTATCTTGTCAATACTAGACTAAGCAAATATGAAAATTTACCCATCTTTCTAACGAAAGAGTTAGTTGTTTCTAGATATAATCTATTGGCATATTTTTAATGTTTTTAGCATAACTCATAGAGAATTTAATGATTATTATAGTTTTCTTAATTATGAATATATTTACGATTTTATAAGAACAAAGCAGGCAGAAATAAGTAATTTATCTGCCTGCATAAATCCAATTTAAATTAGAAAGTATGTTCTAATTTTTTGCTTTATTAGAACAATTAAGATTAAATTGTGTCAGTTCTATTTGCACCAGTCTCATCTATCGGTAAATCGCCTTCAGTCTTGATATCTAATTCTTCACGACGAATTGTTTCTTGAGCTTCAACAGTATCTCTATCCACTACTTTTTTAACGCGAACTTCTTCACGTACAAATGCTTCTTTGTGAATTTCAGGTGTTTCTTCGTAAATTTCTATGCGTGCTACTTCTCCTTCTTGGAATTGAAGCTCGCTTGGATTAACTACTGTTTCTCCTGCTGTAGGAGTGACTCGTTCAATTACAATTCGCTCTCTTTCAATAGGTATGGAAACTTGTGCGGTTTCAGTTTCTATGTGTTTGCCAACAGCTACTTCTCCAGTTTTGACACGATTTTTGTTAGCAATTAAACGTTCCTCATATAATTTAATAGTTTGATGCTTCTGTTCATTTAAATTGTATAAGTCTGCGTCTTGTTGATAAGTATAAGAATCGCGATCATAATTTATATTGGTTCCTAAAGGACGATAAGTTCTGCGTACCTGTTCTTCATAATCATAATCAACAGCCATGTTGTCTCTGTATTCAGGTAACTGCATTACTTGCTCTCTGCTCAGACCATCTACAGTTACGCGCCGGCCATTATAATCTATATGGGAAAGACCGATAGGTAATAATATTCTTTTGCTAGTAACATCTACTTCGCTATCAATTACTAAATAGCGAAAACGTCCATCTGCGTCTACTAGTGTATCAATGACTGTGCCAATTTTAGTTCCTCCTTGAGTATAGAGAGGCAAACCTTGGATATCATCGCCACCAAAAGTTTCGCGGTAGTTAGGGTCAAAGTCTGCAAGTTTATAGAGAGGCATAGAATTATTACCAAAATTTTTAAAGAACTTCATACCTTAACTAGCCTAAAAATTTATTTGTTTGTTTTCCTCTCGCTAGCGAATGAAATTGCTTAATTACTCAGTATTCCATAGTTATATATCTCAACATCCCATATTCTTTAGTTTTGATCTAATAGCTCTCCTTCAGACGCGATTAATCGCTTAGATACTGTTTTTTTTGATTAAAATCATTTTTTTTAATAAAATCTATCTGTGGTTAGAGGATTCAAGTATTTATTGTTTACACACTCTCATTTCGCCACATTAATTTTGATATAGATTTTCAGTCACTGATTTTTTTAAATTCACACTTAGTAATGTCAAATCACCCTTGGTTAACCCTGGCGCAAAAATACCGAGCGATCGCAGTGATTCGCGCTTCAACTCTAGAGCTTGGACGTCACATGGCTTTGGCTGTAGCATCTGGGGGAATGCATTTAATCGAAATTACTTGGAATAGTGCCAATGCCGCTGAGTTAATCGGTAAACTCCGCTTAGAATTACCTGACTGTGTGATTGGTACAGGAACACTGTTAAATTTGCAACATATGCATCAAGCAATCTCCGCCGGTGCACAATTTCTATTTACACCTCACGTTGACAGAGCTATGATTCAAGTTGCCATTGAGCAACATCTACCTATTATCCCAGGGGCGCTTTCTCCTACGGAAATTGTAAGTGCGTGGAATGATGGTGCAACCTGCGTCAAGGTATTTCCCGTGCAAGCAGTAGGAGGGGCAAAGTATATAAAAAGTTTACAAGGGCCATTAGGACATATTCCTTTAATTCCTACTGGCGGCGTCACATTAGAAAATGCAAGGGAATTTTTACAAGCGGGAGCGATCGCTGTGGGTTTAAGCGGTGAGTTATTTCCCAAACAGTTTGTAGAAGTTGGAGACTGGCAAGCAATTTCTAGGCAGGCGAAAATCTTGATGGCTTCACTAAGGGTGTAACTAAAATCCAACACCCTAGAAGGGTGTCGCTATATATCTACTTACCCTGCGGGAACTCCTACGGCAAACAGAAGCCACTACCTACGGAAGCCGTACCTACCCTACCCTGCGGGAACCCCTTTCGGGGAACGGGAACAGCTTCGCTGAACGGAAGCCGCTTCGCGTCTACGTGTCTACCCGTAGGGTACAAAGGCTGCCTCCTCAGCCTGTAAGAATTTCAGCCCACGGAGGTGGGCTTTATTTTTGATCTTGAAAATGGGAACTCTATGAATGAAGAGTACTTGGTGCATTCATAGAGGGAAAACCATGTTAGTGACTTTAAAGATTCCAAACTACTACTTGAGCTACTACGAATAAAGCAGCCATTCTGTGCATTTTGACAATTATGAATCTGGACAACTGCTATAGGATGAAATGAGAAAACTCATGCCTGTTGCAGCAATCGAGTCAAAATCTGAGCGAGAAAAGTAAAATTTTCCCAAAAATTTGTCATCTTGGTGTAACAGTCATGAAAAATCTACTTTCCCCGAATTGGGTGCGTTGCTCAAAAACACTCCTCGCGAGTGTGGCATTATCTATAAGTATTTTTGGCACCAGTTCACAGGAGATATGGGCGCAATCTAAACCTCAGGTGATTAGACAAGCGATCGCCAATCTTCAAGAAACTGAAAAACGCTGGATACAAATCAACCTCTCACAACAAAAATTAATTGCTTGGGAAGGCAAAAAACCTGTTTTTGCAGTCATTGTCTCCACAGGCAAAAAATCTACTCCCACTCGTACTGGTGTTTTTCAAATTCAAACTAAACTCAGGAAAACTCGGATGCGCGGTAGAGATTATGACGTTCCTAACGTTCCATATACAATGTTTTATCAAGGAAATTATGCCATTCACGGAGCATACTGGCATCGAAGATTTGGCACACCTGTTAGTCATGGCTGTGTAAACGTTGCACCCAATCACGCTAAATGGCTATTTAATTGGGCATCGATAGGTACACCAGTAGTTGTTCATAGATAGTTTGAATCTTGGTTTGCGATCGCACAAAAGCTAGAAAGTAATACACAAATGGCAAACTTGGTTGGTAGCAGTTGGGTTGGTTGGTTAGGAGCTTTGTTTGCGTCTGCGGGGTTAGTATTGGGAACTTCTTTTACTATTTTGAATTCCCGCATTTCTGTGTCTCACTTTTCCTATCGCTCATTCAACCCTGACTACTTCAGCAAACCCGAAACAGTAAAACAAGTAAAACCCCGCAAGAAAATTGTAATTGATTTATCCGAGCAACGGTTAGATGCATGGGAAGACAATAAACTTGTTCATTCTATAAGAGTTTCGACTGGTAAACGCTCAACTCCTACAAAAAAAGGTAACTTTCTCATTAGCACTAAATACCGCTCTGCCAGAATGCGAGGGCCGGGCTACGATATTCCTAATGTTCCTTATACTATGTATTTTTTTCGAGGCTATGCTATTCATGGTGCTTTTTGGCATAACCGATTTGGTACTCCCGTGAGCCACGGTTGTGTCAATCTACCAGTGAAGGAAGCTCGCAAAATTTTCAATTGGGCTGAGATTGGTACTTTGGTAGTGGTGCGTAGGTAGGGAGTAAAGTGACAAACAAGATCCCCGACTTTTCAAAAAAGTCGGGGATTTGTATCTTTACATCTTCTAAGTAGCCGTCATGAATGAAAAAAACTTTTTCCTTCTGCTCCCTGCCTTCAACTTAACTTAATTGCGCTACCAATTGATTCTCCAGTAGAGTTTCATTTGTCAATAAATCCTCGACTGTAATTCGCAAAAAGCGCTGATCGTCAACCAAAAACCTAATTTTAATTCGATCGCTCCCCGGAAATCCTGGTGGTGTTAACTTAGCAATTGTTCTTGCCCCATCTTGATCATTCAGGGGTTTGACGGTAGTAACCCCACTATCAAGACGGCGAGTAATTAGGCGATCGCCATCAAAATAAACTTCCGTACTGCCTGTATCTGCTCCCAATTCGCCCATAATTAATTCAATGCTGGGCTGATTTTCTAAAGAAGCACCCAAGACTAACTCTACTGGCTGAGTCATCGGGTAAGGCTGCCCCTCTTTAATAATCGGATGCCAACTGTGACGATGATTACGCTTATCCCAATAGCGGATACCGTAGCTGTGGTAGAGAAAATCTTTGATTTCTACACCTTGAACTATCTGTAAGGCACCTTGGGCGATCGCTTCAAATGGGCGTTCGCAGCGAATTTTGTCTGGTTCAAAATATTGCTTGATCCATGTCTGCACCGCTGGTATTTGTACGGTGCCACCAACTAAGAGCACAGCATTAATATCTGCTACTTCAATGCCTTGACGTCGTGCTTGCTGCAACAGCTGAGTCATCGAGTCATCAAGTCGCTCAAAAAACGAGTGTTCTTTGAGGATACTCTCCAAATTATCGCGATTTAATTCTAATTCGTAACTTTCAAAAGTCTCATCGTTGAAATAAACTTCACTGGCTTGAGTTTGGCTTGATAATTGAATTTTGACTTTTTCTGCTAGCCGCATTGTTAAGGGGCTTACCGTCAAACCTTGAGTTTGAGCAAAGTAATCAACAATCCAATTGTCGATATCACAACCGCCTAAATTTTGTCCGGCTTTTGCTAACACACGAGCAGTTTTTACCTTTTGCTTAGAGGTTTCAGCTAGAGATTTATTTCCCCATTTCAGTAAAAATCCTACAGGTTTACTGGCTACTTGAACGTTGCGATCCAACCTGACTAGGGAGAAATCTAGCGTTCCACCACCAAAGTCAACCACCAATAACACTTCTCGATCTGCCATGCCGTAACCCAAAGCTGCGGCTGTGGGTTCATCCAGAATTCGCACCTGCTCTACAGGTAGTGCTTGGCAAACTTTGCCCAACCAGTAACGATAAGCTTCAAAACTATCTACAGGTACAGTTAATATCAGAGATTCTACACCGCCTTGCATCGGTGCTAATTCTTCAATCACTCGGTTGAGAAACCATTGCCCGACTTGTTCAAAAGTAACTATTTGCCCATCTAATTCGGGTAAAAAACCTTGGATATCTGTGCCAATACCACGCTTGAAAGTACGGAAAAATCGCGGATCGTTTTTTAAATCTAAACCGCGATCACGTACTTGTTGCCCTACCAAAACTTTTGCTTTGGCGGCATCTTCTACATACAGCAAACTGGGAATTAGGGGCGGATTGAGACTTTGTTGAACTGATAAACCAGCTAAATTGAGAGTTTCTGGTTCTTGGGTAACAGGATTCCAACGAGCAATAACTGTGTTGCTTGTACCAAAATCGATTGCGATCGCCATATCTTAAATTTCGCGCTTTTATTGCAAAAACGCAAACAGTTACTCTATGAAAGATTATTCTGCATTAGCCACCACGATCGCAAATGGTTAACAGCTTCTTCTTTCTGTTTAGCTTCCACTTCGATCCAAGGTGCTTGGTAATAGACACTGGGCATGGCAGTAATTAAGTTACTGTGCTTTCTGTCATTAAAAGCTTGCTCGCCATTAGAAATATGAACCATCTGCCACTGTGGATTAGCCCAAGTTTCTCGCGCGGCAGCAAGCATTTCTGCCACACTCGGATGATCGTAACTATCCAAATTTTCGTGGCAAATATGGTGATGGGCATCAAACACCATTGGCACACCAGCACTTTTACAGACTGCTAAAATTTCACTGGCACTGTAGGCATATTCATCATTTTCCAGAGTCAAGCGGCTTTTAACATTTTCTGGTAGTTCCAAAATAACCCGCACTAATTGTTCGGATCGCTGAGATTTGCCGCCATGAATATTCATCAAAGACCAAACAGAACGAGGTAAACTCATCAAATCCATCGTGCGAGCGTGGCGTTCTAAAATCTTGATGCTTGTTGCTACTACTTCTTTGGAATCAGAACTCAACACTACGTACTGATCTGGGTGCAGCACCATTCTGATCCTCAACTTTTCTGCCCGTTGTCCAATCTTAGCTAAATCGGCACTCATTTCCTCTAATATATTTGCGCCGATTTCGTCTTCCATGTCGCTCATCGGAAATAAACCTGAAGGCATCCGATAGAGTTGAATTTTGTACTGTTGACAAAAAGTCAATGCCCTATCCAAACGCTGCAAGTTATCCCGATAAAGTTCTTTGAGGGTGTTGGCGCGTTGTTCTTCACTAAGTTGTAAGTAACGCGTGCGTGTTATTGTCCGATAGCGCACCTCTTTAGAAAAGGTTATGCAGACTAACCCCAAATAAGGGGATGTGCTGTAAGGTTTGTGCTCTAAGAATGGAAGATTATCTAACTGAGTACTTAAAGTCATTAACTATATACTTATTAATGTCGGCATCTTTTTGATTTAACTAAGTTCTGCCTGGAATAATTAGTATCTAAAGACAGAAGCTTTGTTTAAATGGGTTTTAACTAGCATCCCAGCATCATGATAGCGTTGGCGAATCTATTAGGGAGTGGGCATTGCTCACCCTACAATTTGTGGTTATCAGTAATTCGTTAACGAACCTCGTAAATGAGTGTTGGAACTTCGTGAATGAGTGTTGGAACCTCGTAAATGAGTGTTGGAACCTCGTAAATGAGTGTTGGAACTTCGTGAACGAGTGTTGGAACTTCGTGAACGAGTGTTGGAACCTCGTGAACGAGTGTTGGAACCTCGTAAATGAGTGTTGGAACTTCGTAAATGAGTGTTGGAACTTCGTGAATGAGTGTTGGAACTTCGTGAATGAGTGTTGAAACCTCGTGAATGAGTATCACAACCTCTGCAATTGCGTCTGGCATCTCCTAATTCTGCTTATCCCCATTGTTGAGACGCTCAGTTTTCTAAGTTGTTGAAGTCATTTATGTGCATCCACAAATTTCTTAGTCGAGCACTGCCTTTTAAATTTATTTATGGAGAAAAAGAAAAACGAAGTAACTTTATTAAATCCCCCGATTAAATTTATTCGTGGGGATTACCTTCTGCCTTCTTACAAACTAAATTCTGCTACATCATCTTCATCTACATCTGAATCTTTACCTGCGACTGTGGGTTTAAAATTAGTACCATGAATTAAATCACCAAAAGATATACCCGAATTTTGGTGAAGCACATTCAAAACGCTAATAAAGTCTCGTACTATTTCGCCAGGAGTTAGTAATGCTTCTGCACCCAAACGATTGACAATTTCTTGGATAAAGTCTTTCAAATCGCGAGTTTTTAAAGTCTGCTCATAACCAAAGTTGAGCGCATGAATTTCAGTCAATCTTTGCAACAATGTCAGGATTTCTTCTTCTGTTAATGGGTTAAGTCTCATCACTGGGCCTAAAAATTCTTGCACGTTAGCCTGAGTTAAAAAACGGCTTTCTTTGGTGCGTCTTCGCCAAGCTGCATCTGCAAAAAGTCCACGATTTGGATCTTCTAAAAATTTTGTTGTGCCACCAATAAAAACACCAAGATGCTCTGCTTTACACTGCATGGTGTCATTAAATATTGCTAATAATCTGTTGTAATTCTTTTCGCGTGTAACTGTAGTAGGTATTTGATATATATGTGCAGCTTCATCGAGCAAGACTAAAAGTCCTTTATAGCCAATTTCAGCTACAAACTTAGCTAATAATTTGATGTAGTCATACCAACTATCATCATCAATAATTATGCGCACACCCAGGGCTGCTTTTGCTTCAGTTTTAGTGTTATATTCTCCTCGCAACCAGCGCAAAGCTGCATTTTTTAAATCATCATCATCTAAGCGGTAACCACGCCAATAAGCGATAATTACGTTACCAAAATCAAAACCGTGAACTAAATCTTCAATATATTGAACGACTTCTCTAATTTTGGTTTCAACTTGATCATCAAAGCCATTATCATTGGGGCGCATGCCAGTTTCTTTGGCTACTTCTTGCTGAATTTTATTAATCCATCCTTCTAAAATTGAGACTAAAGCACCACCATCAGGACGAGTTTTTGTGGCAAGGTGGCTCATTAATTCTCGATAGGTTGCCAAACCTTCATTGTTTGTTCCTGCTAGTCGGCGTTCTGAAGATAAGTCAGCATCAGCAACTACAAAACCTTGTTCTATAGCACGATTACGAAGCAGTTGTAGTGTGAAGCTCTTACCCGAACCATAGTTGCCAATGATGAAGCGAAATGCTGCTATACTTTCTGCG
Source organism: Chlorogloeopsis sp. ULAP02 (assembly GCF_038404745.2). Taxonomy (NCBI): domain Bacteria; kingdom Bacillati; phylum Cyanobacteriota; class Cyanophyceae; order Nostocales; family Chlorogloeopsidaceae; genus Chlorogloeopsis; species Chlorogloeopsis sp. ULAP02. Next base: position 92,329 of record NZ_JAYKTT020000075.1, read on the forward strand.
ATGTCATCGAGGTTTTGTAACAGGCTTTTAAGTTCTCTTTCTCTACCAACTGCTATTTGTTCAAGCCCAACTCTTGGCACTACTCCCGCACTGAGAGAATTAATGATTGCAGTAGATACTTTTTTCGAGATTTTGAGCTTTGCCATGTAGATCACCTCACTTCGCATTATTGTAGCTTGAGGGTAGGTATAGTTTTCAAGCCGCTCCCTTTGAAGGGTATACCCTAATTCACGGTTAAATCAGTGACTAGTGATTCTGTTAATTCTAATTTGATGACGTAAGTCTCGCCATCATGTCTTGATGGACAGCGATCGCTCTTTCGACGTTGCTTTGATGCTCTGGATAAATTTGTGGAGTATCCGAATCTGGATCAATAATCAATTCACCAAGAGTATCATTGGCACGCTCATTGATAGAATCTATTAATAAATTTGGCATTGTGATGTTATCTTCTGCAATTTTTTTAATAGCAGCATAAGGATTTTCCTGCTCTATAATCGCTTTGAGAACTTGAATTTCATGACTTGGTAGTTTCTGAAAAAATTTCACCCAGTCTTCTGGGATAATTTCCACAATCTCAGTAGAATAATTACTATTTTCCACTGGTTCAATTAATTCAGCGAAAGGAAATAAATCTACCTCTTCTTCTTGTCCTTGTTCAAGCAAGTTGTCGTTGTGCAGAACTTCTGTTTGTTGTAGTAATTCCCAAACTTGGCTTTGCAAATTATCTCGTTCATCTTGTAGCAAGACGACTTGTTCTTGTAAATGATGAAGTTGAGTTTCTTGCTCTGTTACTTGTGTACGTAAATAATTTAGATTAGATTCTACATTTTCTTTTTCACTTTTTGCATCTAGCAAGACTTGGTTCAGTCTTTTTTCTTCTGTTTCCAATTCATGAATTTTAACTCTCATTTGGTATAGCTTTTCTTCTAGTTGAGGTTTAAGCCTACCAAGTAAAACTAAATTACTTTCTAACTCTTGTTTATGTTGTTGAAGTTCACTAATTTGAGTTTGTAACTGATTAATTTCGGCTTTAGATACGTTATAATTCAACTCTAAACGCCTTTTTTCCGCGTTCAGATTGGAAAAAGATTTATTAATTTCTAGTTTCGTTGATTCCAGATTACTAATTTCATCCTGCAAATAATTAATTTGTGATTCTAGCTGTTTTTTCTCGATAATAAAACTGCTTAATTCCCGATTGAGAATATCTCTTTGATTTCGACGTTCTACTACTTGGTTTTGGAACTTGTTTGACTCTTGATAAAGTAAAGCATGATGTGACTCAAGTTGATTTATTTCTGCGACCATACGCGATTTTAATCCCTCAAGCTCTCGAATGCGCCTGTGAAGCGAATCACGTCTAGCATGCATCTCATAATTTCTTTGTTGTTGTTCTACAAATAAGGCACTATAAGTCACAATTAAGGTGATTAAACCGATAATTAAGGATTTACCAAAATTCCAGGTCAGAGCAAGGCTGAGACCAAAACTAATACCGAAGGCAACTATGCCTAAAATGAGTCTATTGCTTACCATTGCTGATTGCATATTGCTTGATTTGAGCATAGATTGAGTGTAAGGGAGAGTTTGAACTGTTATTTATGCACATTTGTTATCAGTTAGATTGACAAATTGAATTTATATTGATGACTGAAAAATAGATGACTAGTTTGTAAGTGAATTATCTCGTGAATTAAAAATTGATAAATCTGCTTTTAAGAAGTCTATAAATTGCTTTGCTGTTCTGCCAGAGCGCCCGTTGTGACGAGTTGCCCATTGCAAAGCTTGGTATTCTAAATCTTCACCAGGAATATCAATTCCAGCTAAATCTGCAAGATGCCGGATAATTTTTAAATAAGTTTTTTGATCGGCAGGTTCAAAAGTCAAAGTTAAACCAAAGCGATCGCTAAACGAAAGTTTCTCTTGCATGGTATCCCAAGCGTGAACTTCATCGTTATCTCTAGGAGCGGGGCGATCGGCAAAAAACTCCCGCACTAAATGGCGACGGTTAGAAGTGGCATATACCACGACGTTTTGCGGACGTGCAGTTAAATTACCTTCTAACACTACTTTTAATGCTTTAAAAGCATCATCATCCTCTTCAAAGGAAAGGTCATCAACAAAGATGATAAATTTCTGGAGCGCTCCTCGCAACTGTTCCACAATTATCGGTAAATCTTTCAGTTCTGATTTTGCTACTTCCAGCAAGCGTAAGTTGCGATCGCCATACTCATTGAGCAGAGCTTTGACTAAAGAAGATTTTCCAGAACCGCGACTACCATAAAGTAATATGTGCAGTGCTGTTTGCCCTGATAATAAGAACTTTGTATTTTTTAACAAAGTTTCTTTTTGCGACTCATAACCTGTTAGTTCGCTCAATTTCACAGGATCGGAATTGGGTATACCGATAAATTGTCTAGATTGCCACCGCAGTGCTTTAAACTCAGCAAATAAGCCTGTGCCAAATTTGTGATAATAATCTGCCAAGTCTTGTGCAGCCTCAGTCCAATTTTCTAACTTTTGTAGTTTTTCTACTAAGTGTAAATCGTCAATTGCTTCTACCCCATTTTGCTCGTTATACCACACTACTGGCGACACAGGTAGATGCGCTACACACTGCACCCACTCACTCAAAGTCGCAGTGCTACATTCATATAGATGTTGCAGCGCTTGTAAATCATGTCTAACTGCTGCTACCAAAGCAGGAGGCAAACTTGCAAATTTCTGCTGTTGGGCTTTTTTTGTAAAAGGATTCTCATCTTTGAGAATTTGAGTTACTAAATATTCCTCCCAATTTTGATTTATTGCTGCTAAGGATCTAAAGTAATTACCATAGGCTTGTAAGCAACTCCTCGCGTCTGCCTCAGTATAACGTATAGTTTGCAACAAATTTACAAATGCTACACCCACTTCTGTTTGCAGAACAGATTGGTAGAGTAAGAGGGATGCTGCTTGGCGCTGAAGGAATTGAACCTTTGCGATTGCTTGATTATCCATCAATCGATTAAGTTATTTAGCTAGATAGCTATGATAAATTGTCTGCCGACGCTTGCGGTAAAATTAAAATCTACATAGGTTTTAACAATGGCTTTAGATATTGTTGCCGCCTTTATCTACGGTATCATCACAATTATCGGTGGTATTATTGGTTACATCAATGCTAGTAGCAATGTTTCCCTGATTAGTGCTAGCATCTGCGGCTTGCTACTTATCTTCTCGGCTTTTATGCGGCTTCAAGGACAAACTTGGGGTTTGACTTTAGCAACGATTGTTACTGCTGTATTGTTGGTTGTCTTTGCATTTAGATTAGCCAAAACACGTAAGTTTATGCCTGCTGGGTTGATGATTATTTTGGGTATGTTAACTCTGGCAGTGATGGTACACCAATTTGTGGCAATCAGAAGATAGTGTAATTCTCATGGCAACTCTTTTCCAAAACTCATAATTAGTACATTTATATTACATCAAAGTGCTTTTTGAACAAAATTGGCTGTGATTAGCCGCACTATGCTTTCTAAATAAACTAAAAACCCAGATTCCCGACTTTTCTAAGAAGTCGGGGATCTTACAGGGCATATATTACGTTTAAATTGGTTGTTTTGCTGAATATTGTTCCAATTGGCACAAAGTAGTCTTTGTACTACTTATGCTAATTTATACTAAGTTTATAGATTTCACTTTTTTGCAATAAATTCAAAAAGAGTGTTGAATTCAGTTCCCAACGCTGATTTATACCTATCTGACTCTCTTTGATTTTACAAATTTCCATAAATTTCTAGAGACCTAGAGTCCAGGATCAGTAATTACTACACTGCGGAAATTATTATTTGTAAATTAATATTTTTGTGTAGAAAAACGCTTACTATCAAGCGACTTGCTTTGTCTAGTTATTGTTTAGTTCTTTGCTACTGATGGAGGTGATCAAGAAATGTTTTTCAGTGTGAGAGTTAGTCAGAAAAAATTTGCGATCGCTCTTTTAAGAAGAAGCATGAGTATTGCTTGGGAAGGATGCAGTAAATAAGTGATTACCTGATATCTTCCACCCTGGGTAGAGTATCTAGGTCTTTTTACCAGGTTGATTTTGGTAACTGGGGTTTTGAGGCTTTGCCTCTACGCTTTTGGTAGAAGTCTTGATGTGAATTACTCTACTATTTTCAAGCTTTTAGGTTGTCAAAAATCATTAGATTTAACCTAAATTTCTACAGCTAAATTTAATTAGTAGTGATGGTTCATACTGTCTTCGTGCAACTTCGCTAAATCAAAAACCGCAATTTGTAAACCCTGTAGATACGTCAGTAATTTCACTCAAGTATTTAAAGATTTGAATAGATACAACAGAAAAATTTAAAGTAACAGTAAAGGCTGTATTGCCATTTTGGCAAGTATTTCTTAAAGGTATAGGATATTAATAGATAGTACCAATCACTAATGATACTTGTAAGTTTGTGCTATTTAGCTCTGCGTAACATCAGGCTAATAACAACGTTGCTAATTTTCTAAGTAATTCTACGATTTAGGAAATATACATGATATTTACACTGTCTTCTCACAATGTTATTCAGTATTTGCAAAAAGCAGATCTGTGTAGCTTAGAAGATGGCGCATCAGCCAAAAACTTGCCAGAGACTAACAAAAAAAATGCCAACTTACTGGTGACTCTCAAAGGCGATCGCACACTGCTAGTCAAACAGGAACATCAGATTGACGATCATCGCATTCCGCAAGAGTTTTTCAAGGAATGGCTGTTTCATCAACTGTTGCAGCAGTTCCCAGTTTTAGGAAACATTGCAGAAATCGCGTCGTTAGTTGTGCATTTTGATGAGGAAAATTTTATCCTTATTCGCAACTATCTAACGGAATATTTAGAACTTGGGGATTTTTATCAAAGAATCGACATTTACCCTTCAGAAATTGCTACTGCTATTGGTAGTAGCTTGGGTGTGCTGCATCGTGCCACATTTAATCGCCGCGAGTATCGTGATTTTATGGCAACTGCTCCTCAAGGGCAGTTTCGCTATCAGTTTTACAATCCTGCTCAAGGTATAGAGTCAATTAATTTAGATATTTTCGGTAACGCTCCAACCCAAGCACTAAAATTTTATGCTCTTTACCAACGCTACGAGAGCATAGAAGCAGCGATCGCAGAATTAGCAGCTTTATGGGAACCTTGTTGTCTAACTCACAACGATCTAAAACTGGAAAATATTTTAGTGCATTCTCGGTGGAATCAACTAGATAACTGCCTGGTGCGGCTAATTGACTGGGAAGCTTGTGCCTGGGGAGAACCCGCCTTTGATTTAGGAACTTTAGTCGCAAGTTATTTAAGAATTTGGCTAGAAAGTCTAGTCGTAGATGCCTCGCTCACCTTAGAAGAATCTCTACAGCTAGCAGCTACACCTTTGGAATTTCTTCAGCCTTCTATACTGGCATTAATCCAAGCTTATCTCAATGCTTTTCCCATGATTTTGGAGTATCGGCACGACTTGATCCAGCGAGTGGTTCAATTTGCGGGTTTAATTTTGATTCAAAATATTCAAGACAGTATTCAAGATGACAGACACTTTGATAATATGAGTGTCTATATACTCCAAGTAGCCAAAGATTTACTAACGAAACCCCAAGAATCTGTAATGACAGTTTTTGGTTTATCTGAATCAGAAATTGTCAAACCATTTACAAAATTAAGTAAACATCCACAAGCAAACAAGGAACAGAATTTAGTTCGCGTCTTTTACAACAAAACCCGTTTACGTGGGTGTTAAGAAAAGTATTAAGTGTCCAGGATAAAGTAGGAACTGTGGAGTATAACGTAATTAACTTCATCTTTTTCCACGCTCCTCTCAAAGTATTTAAGTTTGAATCATGCTAGGTTCTTGCGATCGTGAACTGCTCGATATTGCCAGCAATATCCAGATTGAATCTAAATTTTGCATTTGCCATCCCAATTATCAGCCCTTTGCCTTGCCAAGTCAGTTAGCACAGAGATTTCAGAAAAATTCTACAGAGCTACAGTATAAGTATCTGACTCTGCTACTGCGAAATTTTATTTACGGTATTTATTACAACGGTTCGTTGCAAAGTATCTTGTCATTAAAAGCCGAGCCTACAGATTATTTACCACATAAATCTTTAGAAAATAACTCGATTTTGGGAATTGATAGGCAATTATACGAGCAATTGCACGAGAGCAATCACGGCATTGGTTACTTTGATCCTGATTGGCAGGTATTGCGTCGAGAACCTGATGGCAGTTTAGCAGTGACTAAAGGTGGCTTGACGATGCACATAGAAAGCGTTAGTCTAGCTCCTGCAAAGCAGGCTCGGCATTTAGAACCAACGATGCAAGCTGCCAAGGTGGGAGATGTTATTGACATTTGGATGCCCAAGAACCGACTTCAATATGGTTGCTACGTGGCAGTCAGCAATCTTGGGCAAAAAGTACAAGCAAACTTTGACACTGATTTGGGAAGAGGGCGAATTTACTTGAATTTAACTCCATCAGGAGCGATCGCGATGATGGAGAGCTTGACACTGGAACTGAATGATGCATCTATTCCCTTTAGTTTTCAAGTTCCGTACAATTACTCTGCTTACGGACGTTACGATTCAGGGGTACTTTACTTTGAACGTCACGACTATCCCGCAGTTAGGAGAGTTTTACAAGCCGTATATGCACAACACCAATCTCATTTTCATCCAGAAACTCCCCTGTTTACAAAGTTTTTAGCACCTGGGCTAAGTCTTGCCGAAGAACCAAACCAAAAGTTTGTTGCTGAAGAAAGTTTTGGTATAAACCGTTGTCAAATCGTTGCAAACGCTTTATTGGAGGCTTGGCAAAAAGGCAAGAATTCTGTTGAAGAACGCATACAAACTATTTATAAACATTTTGCTAAATTTGGCATTGATTTGCAGCGTCCCTATCTCAATCCCTGTTCTGAGGATATATATTATCCTTTGAGTTGATACACCTGAAGATGCATTGCGGGCGTGTAATCGCGCCCTTGGATATTCAAATAGCGATCGCCCCTAATTGGATGATGGGTGTTCATCTTGAATGACTCGCGAACGCCGTTTGCTCAAGAGCCAAGCCAGTATTGTACCAAAGCCAAAAATATTCACCTGCCGAACACCATGCATTCCCCATCTACCATCCTCGAAAACTGTACTTGAAGCACCACCGATGGTGGCTCCCTCCACTGTAATAATTTATCCTCCCACTGTATAAACATCGCCATCAACACGAGCACCCTTTTCTAAAATCACATCACCATCAACAGCGATCGCTGTCTGGGTGACTCGTGCTCCTTCTTGAATTGTCACCATCCCTCCGATGGCAAGAGCATTTTCCACAGTCTGTTTAGGAGCAACTATCACATCACTACCAAAATGTATAATATTAGTTTTATTAATGTTAATATCAGTTTGCGCTAGGACTGTTGTTGAGAACAGAATTGCGCTCAGGGTTGATAGTAATAACAAAATCAAGCGGTTGAGAGTATTCCGTTTCACTCTGCTTTCCCCTGATTCCAAAGTATCTTTAATACCCTATTTTGTTTATGAGCTTTATATTCAGATATATTCAGAAATTAAATCTATACAATTGGCGAAAATTGACTCATGCCTTTTACTTATCATCGCACCGTCCGCTTTCAAGATACTGATGCCGCTGGTGTAGTTTACTTTGCCAACGTTTTAAGTATTTGTCATGAAGCGTATGAAGAATCTTTAGAAGCATCAGGTATTCATCTCAAAGAATTTTTTAGTAATTCCTCTCTAGCTTTTCCCATTGTTCATACTAATGTAGATTTTCTAAGACCAATGTTTTGTGGTGATAAGTTAACTATTAGTTTAGTGCCACAAAAGCTAGGCGTTGATAAATTTGAAATTAATTACGAAATTTTAGTTGCTGATGTCATGGTTTCTAAGGCTATAACCAGACACGTTTGTATTGAGACAAATAGTAGAAATAGAACAGAGTTGCCTGAATCAGTGATGAGATGGTTGGAAATAAACCGCAAAGACGCAGAGAACACTGAAAGAAGAAAATCAAGAGAAGCGATTTGAGGCGAGAGACAGTACACAATCTTTAATTTCATAAATCCTTCTGCCTACTGTCACGCCACATGCTACAACGCGCTTAACCCGCAAGGGCGCAGTGGCTCCTCTGGCTTCTGCCTTATTTTTAGATATTCTCTGGCTTCTTGCTGTAGCTGTTGACGATTAATTTTGCCTTGAGAATTACGAGGTAAAAATTGTACAGGAATCCAGTATTTGGGAATTTTGAATTTACTGAGTTTATCTTTCAGTAAATTTTGAATCTCCTCTAAAGAGGTATTTTCATGTTTGGGGACATAAATGGCTGTTACAGCTTGTCCCCAGTCTTGATCTGGTATTCCAATGACACAAATATCAGTTACCATCGCAGTAGCTCTGATTGCTGCTTCAATTTCCAAGGGATAGACATTTTCACCACCTGTGATGATTTTGCTGCTACTACGTCCAATAATATTTAAGTAGCCTTCGTTATCGAAGAATCCTAAATCATCTGTTTTGAAAATAGAAACTGAGCCAGAATTAGCTACTCTAAAAGCAGTATTTAAAGGATAGTAACCAAGGTATAAAGACTTAGCTTGAATAGCAATATTGCCAATCTGATTGGTATGTAAAACTTCACCTTGTTCGCTACAAATAGTGACTTTGGCATGGGGAAGAATTTGACCACAGTTTACTTTACCATGAAGAAAATCATCAGGTTTGAGAGTGGCAATTCCAGAAGCAGTTTCAGTCATACCGTAGGTAAGAGATAAGTGAATTTGATAGTATCTCGCTTTTTCTAACAGTTCATCCCAAGCTGGCGCGCCTCCCAAAAGAACTGTTTGAAATTGGGAAAGCCATTGAGTTAAATCCAAGTTTTGAAGCAGGCGTTGTAATTGAGTTGGTACTAAAGATATGAAAAAATCTGATAGATTTATATTAACTAATTGACCAAATTCTAATTGTTGAAAAGGCAAAATAACTAGTTTTCCACTAGTGATAAAACAACGCATAAATTGCATTAAACCACTGACATGATATAACGGCAAAACGCAAAATGAATTGACTTGGTGTAACTGAAAATATTCTGTAAATCCATGTACAGATGCTATCAGTGTATCCCAAGTATGAATCGCAAATTTAATCTTTCCCGATGAACCACCAGTAGGAATCATAATTTGTGGAGAGTCAGAGAATCTACCAAGAGTTTCCTTCTCCCCGCATCCTCTTAATTCCCCGCTTCCCCGCGTCCCCACCTCCCTGTGTCCTCTTAATTCTATTCCCCAAATAATATCTGGCTGTACAAGTTCCAATACTTGTTGCCATTCATGTTTTACCCAATTGGGATTACAAAGAAAAACTGAACTATTACTTGCACAAGCAGCAAGAAAGCCTGCTAGAAACCGTGCTGGTTCGCGTTCGGCTAAGATGATTTTTGGTGGTGTTTGACAATGCGAAAATTGCTTTAATTCTAAATAGAATTTTTCAGTTAACTGTAGAAATTGATGGCTATGTTCGCAAATTAACCAATCATGAGGCAGGGAATATGCCTGCTCGAAAAGATGCTTTAAAGTTTTTACCATAGATTTTCCAGCCAAACAGCATCCTCTTCAGCAAAGTAGTGGTTTATGCCAAAACCGACTGTCTGATTGTGTTGGGATAATTCTACTGCCAGTTGGAGCGCTGCTTTTCTACCAACTATTGTTTCAAACACTGATGAAAACACAGCATCAATTTTATGCTGTTGACAAAACTGACGCAGACGAGAAGGAGAACCGACTATTCCAGGTTTGATTACAAAAATTCCTCTCCAGCCATTTTTGTAGCAGTATTCAAGTTGTTTCAATGTGGCGATTGACTCATCTAAAGCGATCGCACTCTGATATCGCCTACTCAATTCCAACATCGCCAAAAATTCATCCACAGGTAAGGGTTGTTCAATAAATTCAATTTTCACTGGCGATTCATGATTAGCATTTACTTTGTCGCAAGTTGCCAACCATAAATTAGCTTCCTCAAAACTCAATCCGCAGTTGGCATCTAAACGCAATTTTGTAGACACTGGTAAACTTTGAAGAAGTGATTCCAAGATTTTTAGTTCAATAGCCGTAGGATAAACAGCAATTTTCCATTTAAAAGTAGAATATCCCTGCTGCCACAGCTTTTGCCATGCCTCCAAAGCAGCCTCTCCGGCAGGCAACAAATCACTGTAATTAAGAGGATAGTGAGAGTAGGAAAAATCTGCGTCGCCGCGTCGCCGCGTCTCTGTGTCTCCGTGTCTGTTTGTCCCCGTTTCCCCGTATTCTATTCCCCAAGCTGCCGATTCAAAGCCAAATTGACACGCAGGTAAATCATCAGGGATAGAAAAAATTGTCTCTTCTGTGATTTGCGGCGATTGTTGCTGACAAAAATTTAAGGCTTGCTCTAGGGTTTCGGAACCAAACCAGGCGATTGGGGCAATTTCTCCCCAACCTACTTTCCCAGATTCATCAGTGAGGCGAAGAATAATACCCTCACGGATTTTCCAAATACCATGGTTGGTGACAACTGCACGCACAAATTTCCGCTGGTAAGGACGAAACTCGAATTTATAGTGCATTCTTCACTTTTTTCCCTTCTGCCGTCTGCCCTCTTTGCAGTCGCTACAACGGAGCGGAGCCGGAGACGCTTGCCTCCGGGAAACCCCCGCACGGCGCTTCTCTCCGCAACGCGCTGCTCTGTGTCTTCTGTCTTAAACCATAAATCCGGCACCAAACAGCAAACAACACCAAAAATGCACGGCGACAGCAATGAACTTACAGTTGCTGACTTTTTCTGGCTGGTAATGATTTTCTTGAACGTGACGGCATAATTTAATCGCGAAGGGTAAACTCACCCAACTCAGTAATGTCCACACGGGAAAAATTCCCCACACTACAAACAAAACAGTGAGCACGTAAATGCTACCAGTAAACCAATGCAAGACTTGTGCGCCTCTTTGCGTACCCAGCCGAACAATCGGCGATCGCTTTCCTGCTGCTAAGTCATCTTCAACCTGGTGAAAGTGCGAACAATACAAAATTAAAGTTGTGGCAATGCCGACTATCACCGATGCTGCTAAATTGAGGATTGACCAAGTTTGCGTTTGGCTGTAATATGCTGCCGACACCGCTAAAGGGCCAAAAGCAAAAAAGCAGAGAATTTCACCTAAACCCTGATATCCTAAACGAAATGGAGGCCCTTGGTAAAGGTAGCCCAAAACACAACAAACCAGAATTAATCCAATTACTGTTGGATCATGTTGCCACCAGGCGATCGCTAGTATTCCGAACAAGCCCAAACATAAAAATAAATTACCCAACAAAAATATTAATAGCTTGTTACCGGTCAAGTTTACTAAAGAATGATGTTTATTTTTGTCAATTCCCGTTTCAGAATCAAAAACATCATTACTGAGGTTTTCCCAGGCCAAAATTAAGATTGCTGCCGCTAAAAAAGTAAAAAATACTGCTACATTAAAAATCTTAGTTTCCGTGAATGCTACAGCAGTTCCTACCCAGATAGGCATCATAGCCACACTGTACATGGGTGGTTTAATCGCTGCCATCCATAATTTGCGATTAGTTGGATTGTTATTAGTGATATTAATTAAATTTGCTGACATTGAACAACCTTAATTCAATTCCACCTATCAACTTCATGGAATAATTCTACGCTTGGAAGGAGACACAAATAGTGTTTTACGAATTATTAAAATATTACTTACTTCATAAATCAAAATACTTCCACCAAATGTGAGTATAGTTACCTGTCATTTACCCCTCATCTCATATCTACAAGTATCTTGATAAAAGCTGTTGCTCCAAGAAACCCTCAAAAACTCCTTGATTAGCTAGTCTTCCTCGCTTTGGCTAAGTCTATTTCCATATCATCACAGCAAGTAGGTTAAAGTTGCATACATAGATTTGTATAGTTGCAAAGAGGTAATTAACAACTTTTTACAGTTCGACAAAAGTAGGCTCAAGAATAAACAGGGTATTTCTAAACTACGCACTTGCAAATTCTCCTACGCTAGTGAAACTGTGACTCTTTATGTTACCTAGTAGAAATACGACCATGATTTCCCATTCTTTATAAAGATAAATTCACAAAAATTTACTAAACTGCTAGTGATGACAGTTTCACCATGTACCGTAGACTTCTTTGTATATAACAAAGAACTGTACAACTTCCTTTTTGCTGTTCAGCAAAAAAGTATAAAAAGTAATTCCACGCAAATAGCCACTATTTCACTGAAAATAGACTCAGTTGATCCGCTGTTAGTACTCGATAAACTGACACACCCGAATCAACTGAATTTTTATTGGGAGAACAAGGGTAAAAATGAAGCGATCGCTGCTATAGACGCAGTAGCAAAGATACAAATAGAAGGCAATGAGCGATTTACCAGGTCTGAGGAATTTATCAAATATTGTTTAAGCAATATTATTAATTTTGGTCATACAGAAGAACCTTTCTCTAAACCTATATTTTTTTGTAGCTTTAGTTTTTTTGAAATAAATTCCCAAGAAAATTATCCATTTTCAGCAGCTACTGTTTTTCTTCCCCGTTGGCAAATTGCTGTTAAAGGCGACCGCTGTATATTAGTCTTTAATACTATTATTAATGCTGATATCAGCATTAAGAGAACATTAAATGTTCTGTGGGAAAAAATAGAAATACTGCATTCTTTAGGATGCTATTCTTACCATTTAGATTGCCAAAAACCGAAATTTGATAAAAAATCTGTTGCTCAACCGGATAAATTTAAACGTTCAGTTTTGTCGGCATTAAAAACAATCCAGTCTAAAGATGTGAGTAAAATAGTGCTTGCAGATATACTGGATGTTAAGTCAAAAACTACTTTTAACTTATTCAATTCTCTCAATAACCTGCGGCATTTACATCCAAACTGTTATATTTTTTCTACAAGTAATGGTAAGGGACAAAACTTTATTGGTGCTAGCCCAGAACGTTTAATCAGTATTCATAAGCAGCAGTTAATCACAGATGCCTTAGCAGGAAGTGCGCCACGAGGTAAAACACCTGTTGAAGATGCTGTCAATGCCGATCGCTTACTCAATAGCGAAAAAGAAAGGCATGAGCATTTGCTGGTAATTGATTTTATTACTCAACGTCTATCACAGCTTGGTTTGTTACCGCAGGTTTTACCACCTCGGTTGCGACAGTTATCTAATATTCAGCATTTGTGGACACCAATTAGTGCCATAGTTCCCGATCAAGTCCATCCTTTGAAAATAGTTTCACAACTGCATCCCACACCCGCCGTTGCTGGGGCTGCACCAGATGTAGCCTGTGCTGAAATTCGCCGTTACGAAAGCTTTGAGAGGGGTTTATATGCTGCGCCACTAGGATGGATAGACGCAGATGGCAATTGTGAATTTATAGTAGGAATTCGTTCAGCATTAATTGATGGCGATCGCGCCAGACTTTACGCCGGTGCCGGTATCGTTGCAGGTTCCGATCCAGATAAAGAACTGATTGAAGTACAACTGAAACTTCAAGCATTGTTAAAGGCTTTAGTTTAATTGACACTCCCCCGACTCCGCTTCGCGGCCATTAGGGGGATTCTTGGTTT
>NZ_JAYKTT020000076.1:0-104121 GCF_038404745.2 Chlorogloeopsis sp. ULAP02
TCGTTACAATCTCTTTGCGTCCCCACATCAACCTAAACAATGTAGATGGAAATTACAGCGTGAAGTTAGAACTGTATAAACTTTTTGGTGAAAAATTTGTGGGACTTACGCAAAACCCCTCTAAAATCTTCTTTCCTCCGTTTACTCTGCGTACTCTGTGGTTTATTATTCCATAACTCGTGTGCAAGTCCTGATCTGTTTTCAAGTACATATAAGCACGTGAAACCACATTTAAATCGCCTGTAGCAAATGATTCGGCAATTATAGAAAGAAACCGTATTTCTTATGATAATCAGACACCATTATCACCAGAAAATCAAAAAGCTGTGGCTGATATGATAAGGCAGGTAGCTTCACCAGAATGCCAGAAAAAAATTAATAGTAAGTAGTTAATTAAAATTCATTACTCCCGGTTTACCCATTTTTTAGGAGTCAGTCAAAAAAGATTTTCATTCCTCATCGTGTAACTTATTACATGAATGTCTAGCTTAAGAACAAAATACACTCTACTTCTGCTTATTTACTTAGAATCGCATCTTCGCTACTACGATGCCCATCGTGCGATCGCTCCAATTTGAGTTTCTTGCACCATCTCTTTTGGCTATCTTAATTGTCTGTTAAACAAAGCCTGCCAAAAGCAGGCTTCGCTCGTTTAGTCGCACCTTTAGGGTGACGGCTATTTAATTAACTCTTTGACTTTATTCATAATGCTCACCGGATCGATGCCTTGATGGGGGAATTGTTCCCACAACCCGCCGCAACCTTCGTGATGAGTGCCAAGATAAGCATACTTAGGAGTAAAGCCACGCTCTAACAGCCAGGAACCAAAACGGCTACCCAATCCAGTGCGACGGTTAAAGGATTCTACAACCAAGGCGAAGGGAGCGTTACCGATTTTAGTCATCATTTCTTCATCGATAACGTTTAGAGTTGGTTTATTAATTAAACCTACATCCAACCCTTCCTGCTTAAGACGCTCTACAGCATCAAGGGCGCGGTAAAGAGCATCCCCAAAGCTGATGATATAGCCTTGCGTTCCCTCTCTAACCACCTCATCTTTACCAGGAACAAATTTATAGCTACTACCAAACAAGTCATTATTATTACTGTCCTTGATGTTAGGCACTTTGGAACGGGTGGAGAAAATAAACCGCAGCCCAGGCTCAAAGAATACAGCTTCTACACAGGCTTTCATCTGATTCACATCAGCCGGAAAGTACAGACGGGTTTCGTAGCCATCATCCAAGCCATTGTCAGCGAACATATTATTTAAACCGAAGTGGCAGGTGTTATCCGCCATGTCATCTATGCCCGCATGAGAAAAGTGGCAAAGCACATTCGAGTAGTTCAGCCGTGCCATCGTAATTTCTGAGATGCACATTTCCAAGAAAGCACTGAAGGTTGCAAAAATACCTTGTTTTCCTTCTTCCATTCCAAATCCGGCAGCAGCAGAGAAGTTACCTCGCTCCATAATGCCGGAGGGAACAAAAATTTCTGGGTAGGCATCGTGAATCTTCTTCAAACCACAAGAGCCTTCAAGATCGCTATCAATTACCATAACTTTTTGCTTGCGCTCTGTTTCACTCATGCGACTCAGAACGGCAACCACCGCTTCACCAAACACATTGCGATTAGCACCCCATTCGCTACCTGAACCGAGAAAAGTATAAGTTTGTTTGGGTTTGGTGATACTCTTGAGGTGTTCGACAGCAGCCGTCTGTCCGCGAGATTCCAGATATTTAATTGCCAAATCTACCGAAATCACGTCATGTCCGTGATTGGAGCCTTCTAAGCCTTCAATACCGGGACACATGGGACGTTTGTTGATTATAGCGATCGGCCCAGGAGTAGTCACTGCTTCGCACAGACGACTATATAAATCGTCTAAGTCTTCCCCATCTCCCTCTAGTACCTTCAAACCGTGTCCCTGTAAAGTTTTGGCGACGCTGAAACCAGGCAAGTATTTAGAAGGATGTCCGGCGATCGTCACGTCATTATCATCAATAATGAGCTTGACGTTGAGATACTGAGCAACAGCCAAGCGAGCTGCTTCGGCGTCATTACCTTCTTGCTGGGAACCATCAGAACCAAGACAGAAAACTACCTTACCTGGATTCGCCATTGCCACCCCATTGACATAAGGCCACATATGCCCTAAACGCCCAGAACTAAACTTTACACCAGGAGTTAGTCCTAGTTCCGGGTGTCCCGGTAAGGTTGAGTGTGCTTCGCGATAACGTAGAAGTTGCTCGGCGGGTAAATTTCCGTGCAGGGCTGCCATCAGGTACTGAGTTGCTACTCGATGTCCTGCCTCATCGAAGAAAATGGGTACAAACTGATCTGATGCTCCTCGAAAAAATGCATCGAGAATCATCACCTCTGGTACTGTGTCATAAGGGCCACCAGTATGACCACCTACTCCTTTCGCTGCTCCAGTCGCTGTGAAGAAAACGATCGCATCACGGCAAAGTTGAATGTTTGCTTTGAGGGTATCTCTTTGCTCAGTCGTAAGAGTCGCATTCGCCGGATTAAGTTTCAGAGGTTTGTAAGCACTGAGTTCTATGGGAAATTTGATGTCAGTAAAAGTCATGACTTAATTCCTTGAATTTGAATCGATTTAGACAGGACAACAGCGCAAACTACGGAAAAAGGTATTGGGTAACGGAGATTGGGAAGAGGACAGGGGGAGGTGGGGACGCGGGGACGCGGAGAATCGTAATTGACGTTCTTGCCCCTTGTCTCCTTGTCTCTCCATCTCCTTGCCCTCTTCTTTGTTTGTCCCTAGCTCCTAGCCCCTTTTACTTCCTCTATGCACGAATGTGCTTGAATTATTTAAAAGTAATCCCAAATATGCAAAAACCTGCACGCCCATGAGTATAAACTCACATAATAAGTATAAACTCACAAACGTGCAATTTCAAGAAGAAATCTGCAACTTCAGGAAAACTAGTCATGCTAACTGCGGAGCGACGACAATTAATCTTAAATATTCTTCATCGTGATAAAAAGGTGCTTTCATCGGAACTTAGTACAGTTCTTAAGGTTTCCGAAGATACAATTCGTCGAGATCTACGGGAACTAGCTGAGTCTGGTTTATTGCAGCGCGTGCATGGAGGAGCGCTACTGGCTTCTCCTGCGATCGCTAGTTATGCTGATCGCCAAAAACAAGCACCCAAAGAAAAAGAAGCGATCGCTCGTGCAGCAGCAAAATTGGTTTGTCCTGGGCAGGTGGTAATTTTAGATGGAGGTACAACAACGCTCCAGGTAGCCCGTCATTTGCCTTTAGATTTGCAAGCGACAGTAGTAACAAATAGCCCTCCGATTGCCATTGCATTAGCCGAGCATCACGACATTAAAGTTGTAATGCTAGGCGGACAACTCTACAAAAAAGCTTTGGTAAACGTGGGTGCTGCGACGGTTGAATCATTACGCATGATTCGTGCAGATTTGTGCATGCTAGGGGTGTGCAGTCTACACCCAGAAATTGGAATTAGTGTGCAGAACTTAGACGAAGCCCACGTGAAACGAGCGATGATTGCTGGAGCAGCAGAGGTGGTTGGATTAGCAACAGCACAAAAGTTAGACACTGCTGCTCCCTACGTCGTGGAGTCAATCCATGCACTAACTTATCTTGTCATTGCACCGACAGTATCTGATGAAATGCTGGTTGCTTATAACGCTTTGGGTTTAACAATTATTCGCGACAACCTTAACCCTACAGCCTAGAAAAGGGGAGGGGGAGATGGGGAGGCTGGGGAAGCTGGGGAGCAGAGGGGCAGGGGAGGAACTACTAACTACTGTACGGGCGGGTTTTGTTGATCATCTTGCCGTTCAAACTGATCATTTATCTTCTAAACCCGCCCCTACTAGCCACTAGCCACTAACCACTAACTACTAACCACTAATCACTAACCACCAATAAATCTTCACCACTCTTAACTTTTCTTAGTTACACTTGTAATAAAAATATATATTTAGCCAAGCAAAGGAGCGGTGAGCCATGCAAAACACCGATTTCGATAGAGTGACGCGGCGCATAGCAACGATATTATCAGTCGTAATCATTACGCTATCCTTTATAGCTGCATCTACTGGAATTTTGCTGTCTTTTTACTACGAACCAGCAGCAGGGAGAGCTTATCAGTCTTTGAAAATGATTGCAGAGCAAGTACCCTATGGTTGGTTGTTCCGTAAAGCCCACAATATTGCCGGTAATGCAGTAATTGCGATCGCTCTGGTGCAAATTGTGGTCATGTTTTTGGGCAGACGGTATCGCAAGAGTTGGTTAACAGCTTGGATTAGTGGGATTTTGTTTACTCTAATGGCGATTGGGTTGTCATGGACAGCGATGATCTTAAGCTGGGATCAAGAAGGCTTCTGGCGTTTTAGCATTGAATTGGGAACAATCGAAGCAATTCCTTTTATTGGTTCACAACTGCGAGAAATTCTGACTGGTGGTGCCATTAGTACACTTACTGTTCAACGTCTTTATACAATCCACAGTTATATTCTCTCGCTCGCTGCCATTATTATTTCTGTGGTGCATTTGTTAAGTACACTGTGGCAAGAAAAACAAATGCAGTTAGAACAGACAAAATCTGAAGTTAGTAACTCTCAACAGTTAATTCAAGGTGCAGGAACGTCACTAGCAGAAAGTTGAGATAATTTGGTAATCGGCACTTCTTCAACTTCTGGTAGTTTTTCTAGAGAAAGGCGAGTAGATTGACTACCACCCGAAAGACGTTTTAAAAGATTTGGTCTGGGATCGTGCAATAGATAGATAATGCGATCACCTGCCTGCCAAGGTTCGCCCGCAGGCATAATCTGCAATTTCTCGTCCCGTTCTAAAAATAGAGGTACTAACTCACCGGTACGGATTAATGCCTGCAATTGCACCTTTTGCAAAGAAAAGCCATTCTCCTTGAGAGTTGAGATCCCTAACTTCACTTGCTCATCGTTCAGGTACTGATTCCAAGTTTTAATTTGCAAGTCGCTTAGAAAAGCTTGGTTAACTTTGGTTTTACTTGTCGAATTATTAGCCTGCGGATCGCGAGGGAAAACAGCTAACACTCGTGGTGGGTTAAACTCTTCTGCGGCTCGTTGTGCCAAAACAAAATTGACCTCACCATTTTTAGTCATCGCCAGAAAAGTCCCCATAGCAGCCAGTCCTGCTTCTTCTAAAACATTAGCATCTAAAGCACTGCTAGTTATCACCTGAAGATTTTGTGCTTGGGCTTTTTGGCTAGCTTCTTGATCGGTATCTATCATCACCACTGGTTCTCCCCGTTCTTGCAGCAGGCGAGCAATCAAAATACTCAAAGGATTACAACCAACAATAACTGCTCCAGCAGACTCTTTGGGGCTAATTTGTAGCCATTTAGCAATCCAACCAGCAGTTAAACCTTGGCAAAACACTGTCATGATAATTGTCAGGAAAACCAAGGCTTTAATTGCATCACCACCGTTGATGCCATGCTCTGTCAACAAAATTGCAAATAAGGAAGCAACAGAAGCAGAAACAATGCCGCGAGGAGCTACCCAACTCAGAAACAATTTTTGTCGCCAGTTGAGTTCACTATTCCACGTACATAAGAGAATGTTAATCGGACGAACAACAAACATTAATGCCAGAACAGTAAATAAACTGCCCCAACCTAAAGCAAACACACTAGCAATAGACAAATCGGCTGCTAGTAGAATAAATAGCACTGAGACACAAAAAATCGTCAGTTGACCTTTAAAATGTCGTAGTAAGCGTTCTTCTGGCACCGAAGCAGCCCCAAATACTAGTCCTGCCACCACAGTTGCCATCAGCCCCGACTCACTGCGGATCATTTGCGCGAGTGCAAATAAGCCCCACAAGCCAGCTAGCACAACCAGGTTTTTCACCTCAAAGGAAAGAAAACTGGCACGCTTACAAATAAAAGCCATCAGCCAACCACCCGCAGCGCCAATAGCCCCGCCAATACTGAGGCGCATAAATAAGCTGCTAATGGCAATCAGGGGATCGGCATTGTCGTTTAAAATTGTGTTTAGTACTACGACAGCAAGAATCGCTCCGACTGGGTCAATTAAAACCCCTTCTCCTTCCAACAGAGTTGCAACTTGTCGCTCCACATTAATATGTTTTAGCAAGGGACTGATTACAGTCGGCCCTGTAACTACAACCAAAGAAGCGAACAGAAAAGCGATCGGCCAAGGAAATTCGCCCAACCAATGAGCCGCCATGCTGCCACCAAGCAACGTGATCAGAGTTCCTAAGGTGACAAGTAGTTGCAAGCTTGTGGAAACTTTGTTTAACTCTTGCAGTTCCAAACTTAGTCCGCCTTCAAACAAAATTATTGCCGTTCCCAGAGCGACAATCACTTCTAACCCAGTACCCAACAGATGCGGGTGTAGCACTCCAATACCATCAGAGCCAAGCAAGATGCCAAACAATAATAAAAATACAATGCTGGGTACCCGCAGATATGCTGCTAGTACTTGAGCACTAATGCCTGCAACAACAGCGATCACCATTTGCAGGGTGATTTCAAAAGATGCTTCCATGTGCTAGATTTTGAGCGCTATTTTTCAAAATCTTTGGTAAAGAATGGTAAATCTTCGCTTTTCTGGGTGCGATACTACACCCCCATCCTTTACTAAATAGAGAAGTTGTTTCATACTTAGTTGTATATCTTACAGTATTTTTGAGTTGGTCAAACATAAGTTGATGCTAACGCCTTAAATATAAGCGCTGCAGTATGATACTTGCCCCAAAAGTGTATTTTTTTGAGCATTAGCTGTCAATAACTTTTACTTCCAACCAGTGTAGCTGTTGCAATTGAAAATATTCCTAGAAATTTATTCACAAAACCTGTTGACACCAACTGTAAAAACAGTTAGATTTATAAAAGTGTGAACCACGCGCCCCCATCGTCTAGAGGCCTAGGACACCTCCCTTTCACGGAGGTAACGGGGATTCGAATTCCCCTGGGGGTATCTTAAGTAGATACATAAACACGAAAAGGGCAAAGATTCAGTGTGAATTGAGTCTTTTTGTGATTTATCCTAGTTTCAGAGCAAGTAGAAGTGATCCTTTAGTGACTTTGAGAGTTTCTACATCATTTCATCAACACTTTACGGATAAAATATTTATTGTGACTTAAATGCGCCACAAAAGTTGCATGAATTGAGAATATACTGATAACGCAAGTAATACTAGATGCGTCATCAGTATTTGCTTAAGCTTAAGTTGTTAACACCTCTACACGTTGGCGAATTGCAAGTAGATTGAGTTGTAAATCTTTGGCAAGCCGACGTTCAATGATTCCTACTGGCACAGTACGTTTCGGCCAAACTCTCAATACATAGCAGAGATTAGTCCCTATTTCCTGGGCGAGAGAATAAGGCTCTAAGCCCCAACTACCAGAAAAATCTTTAAAATCTCCCTCTACCATTCGGAAAGTAATTTCCTGTGGAAATTTTTCTTCTAGATCTAGAACCACACGGGCAGAAAAATTAAAGCGCAAAAAGCGTTGAGAGCCAATTTGCTCCAAGCGAATACCACCATTGGGATGCTCCAAGAGACGACTTGTAGCTAGGTTGGGAATAAAATCAGCCAATGCTTCGTAATCTGTAAGCACTTTCCAGACTTGTGCCACTGGTTGTGGAATTTGAATTTTAGCAGTGATTTGCCGCTGTCGCTCCGCGATTTTCTCAATTTGAACTGCCACAGCTTGCAATTCATCAGCATTATCAGTCAAATCCGCTTCCAGGTAGGTTTCGTCTTCAGTGACGATGGAATTGAGTTCTTCTGGTGTGTATTGTTCTTCAGTCACTTTCAGAATATGGTTTGCTGTCATCAGAAAATTGAGGCAAGGTTAGGGTAAAGCAAATTTTGCTGAGGCTGGTATTCTCGATTGGAATGCTTTCCACTGCAATTTCCCCACGCAAATGCTGCACCAAGGACTGAACTAGGGCAAGCCCCAAGCCAGTACCTGGAATCCATCGTCCTTTACCACGACGGAACTTATCGAAGATATAGGTGGCTTCTTCTTCAGAGATGCCATTTCCTATATTAATTACCCTTATGATAACTCGATCAACTTGCTGGATAACCTGGTGCTCGGCTTGTAGTTGAACAACTGTGTCTCGTTCTGAAAATTTGCCAGCATTAGTTAATAACTCTTGCAGAATTCGATCAAAGCTCTCTAGTTCTGTTTGTAGCTCTAATGCTTGAATTGGCAAATCAAGATGAATACTTAAGCCTTTATCTATCAGTTTTTTCTCAAAAGATGTACTTATGTCTTCAATTCTTGTATTTAAATCGATAGTTTCAAATTGTGGACGCTCTTGATGAGTCTCTAGCTTCTGGAGCGTCAGCAAGTCATTAATCAAGTTTATTTCCTTGCTACACTCTTCTTCTAAGATGTCTAAATACTTAGTCTGCCGCTCTAGCGTGATTCCTGGCTGGCGTAGAATACGTATTGCCATGCGCATATTTGTCAGGGGGTAGCGCAAGCGATCGCTCATGTTACTTAAAAATTCATCTTTTAGTTCATTGAGTTCTCGCAGCTGCTCTACATATTGCCTTTGTTTTTCGTATAATTTAGCTTGAACGTCTAGACTGCGCTGTAATTGAGCTGTACGCTCATCCACCAACATCTGCACCTGCCGCAGAGTTTGCGTTTGAATAATAACATTACTGACTTGAGCGCAGACCATTTCCATAATATTTACTTCTGCTGCTTGCCAAATCCGAGCTTGTGTTTGTTGTAGCACCAGAAATCCTAAGATTTTGCCTTGACTTTCCAAAGCCATAAGCAGCATGGCAGGCAGTTGCTCCAATCCAAACACTGGTGCAGCCGGAAGCATATCGCTGCGATCTGTATAGTCATTCAGAATGATTGATTTACCAGACTCGCTAAAAACACGCTGGCACACGCCACATTCTGAGAGCCAAAAGGAATTCTCCGGAGTATCTAATTTACTGGAGTGGAAACTTTCTGTTGTTCTTACCCATTCTCCTACCAAAGTTGCTTTCGCTTTGGGAATCTGTCTTTTAGGCAAACTTCTAAATAGCGGATCAGCATATTTTAAAAGTATGAGCAAACCACGATCTGCCCCTAAAGACTCCGCAGTTGAGGCGATCGCCAATTGCAGCATTTGATTCAATTCTAAATTGCTACGACCAAGGATCGTCAATTGCTTGATTAGGTTTTGATGCCGGGCGCAAACTTCTAGATACTGCTGTTGTGAGGCGATTAATTGTCCTTGTACTACTTGAGAAAAAGCGATCGCGCAAACTGATTCTACAGCTTTGAGCAAATGCTTTTCCGACTCACTCCAATCGTATGCCTGAGATTTAATCAGGTTAATTACACCGTTTTTGTTAGTACCAAACCGAGTAGTAATTGCTAAAACAGCTTTGATGGGTAGCGGCAAAGATTGACATCCTATAGCCAAGCTGTCTTGAATTGTTGAAATATCCTCTATGGTTGGTTCACAAGCACACTGCACTATTGGTAAATCCAATTGTTCTAGTGAAAATATTTCGTCAGAACGCTGCAAACCAAAATACTCTTGAGCACACCAGTTCCCAATTATTTCTTCACCGGATGCTTCACCCTTAAACGTCACTAAGCAGCAGCAATCTACCTGAAATGCAATCCCTAGCACTTGGGCTATATCTTGCAGCATACCTGCTGCAGTTGAGCTATTGGCGATGATTTTATTGATCTTTTGTGCCAACTTTAGTGCTGGTTCTTCCTCATACTGCATCAGTTTGACCGGATATTGTGTGAGTCGATCTACTTTATTTATGCACTGTGGGGGTGATGACAAACCCTTTTCTATTTCTGGTAAGCTCTTGAATCTTGACCCCATTGTTTTTGTACCCAAACCTCCTGCCATATGCTTACTCCATTTGTGTGACTGCACCCTGTCGAGTCAGACATCTTTAAATTTCAAGAGCTTCTTTCACTTGTTATAGCCCCTTTCTATTTCAGATGGCCAATTCTTATATGCAAAAAACATTGAGTAATAGAATACATAATATCTACTAAGATGCCGAAGCAGGATAATAGCTGCTTATTGAGCATTTACTTAATTTACCAACTTTGACCTAAGAATATCCTGTTTGTAACTATACACAAACCGTAATTTCTCTGGAATTATGACAAAGTCTCATTAATATATACGAATTAATACTTAAATTACACATTAAATGTGTAATATTTTCATTATTGATAAATCAGTATTTAATTGACTTACATAGCAAAATCTCTGTATTTCAGGCATAAAATTACACTTTTAGCCTTGAGATGAGCAAGTAGCAAATAAAACTTTGCTTTTACTATTAATACTTTTCCTTTAGATTTTTTTAATTTTGACTAGGTTAATTAGGTTAATATTGTGTGTCTGTTGAGTTTGGTTAAAGTTGCTTATTTTATCAATTTTTGAATGCAAAATTTTTCAAAGTTAGCCACTATATCTTTTTTATAAATTTATTTAATAAGTATTTTGTTTTTATTTTTGTAATTATATATATTAAAGTCTATTAATCTAAAGACTATGAATGCAGCCTAGTTGAAATGCCAGTAATAATAACTAGGCTGCACTCATCTGAGTCCAAATTTATCCAGCCAAGCTTTCGATACTTAAAGGAACCATATCGCCATTTCTTGTTAGTCCCAATAGCATCGGTTGTTGCGGTTGAATGACTTGGCCTGTTAATACACAGCGTTCTTCTTGCTGGGCAGTGGCGGATATACTAGCTCGAATATCAGCTTTTGAAAATCGAGGTTTCCATTCTCCTGATTTTTGCTGGACATAGTTCCAGAGAATATCGCGGATCAAGGCTTGATATCCCTGATTGCCAGCTAGTTCTTTCAACTTATCTTTCAATTCTCGCTCTAATCTGATGCTGGTGACTTCCATATCAGTGGTTGGCGTGCGAGCAATCGTATGCATGAGTTTTTCTCCTTAAAACTATAGACAGGATAGTAATACAAGTGTAGTATGTTTAAAGGAATGTTCAATAGGTGAAATTTTCTGTGAGATTCGTTTACCCCAGCTCTGCTTTCATGCGTGTTAAAAACTCCCAAGCCAATTGGGAATTAACCGCTGTGGAAGTGGAGTATTTATTTATGGGGTGTGGAAACCGAAAGCATCGTCAATTCACAGAGGGTAATCGTGATTTTAGATATGCCAAGATTAGTGTACTTAATCGAGCACCACAAATAGACGAAGAAAGCGGGAGGTACAGACACCGGGACACTGTACCGATATAGGAATAAAAGACTTTAAGAAAAGGTCAATTCCCAACCCCCGCTTCAAAGAAGAAAGGAGCGGGGGTTTTTGAATGAGGAGTCAAACCGTGACAAGTGCAACGCAAGTTTTAGAGCAATCCGTGGTGGTGTTTTCTCACAATTACTTGCCATTGTGTCGGGTAAATATCAAGCGAGCAATTGTACTTTTAGTAACAAATAAGGCTGAACCACTGGAGATTACCACGGTTAGCGGATGGCAAGTTCATTCACCTAACTTGGTAGTGTATGTGCCAAAACATGTTCGCTTGAAATTTACTTCTTACGAGCGAATATGGAAAGTCCCGCCAGTGAATAGGCGAGAAGTCTTGCGACGAGATCGTTACAGTTGCCAATATTGCGATAGTAGCAAAAATCTGACACTAGATCACGTGATTCCTCGTTCTAGAGGCGGGCAACATACTTGGGATAACGTAGTCGCTGCTTGTGAACGGTGTAACTCCTCCAAAGGAGACAGAAGCCTCAAAGAGATTGGTATGCACCTGCGTACCACACCAAAAGCACCAGTCCATCCGACGATCGCTTTTGCAGAACAGTTTTGGTTGGACTTGCAAATAAACGTGGAATAGCATGAGAGCATGAGGAATGCTGAAACTAACTTATACCGAAACAAGCTTTCACCTAGAGTGTCTGACTCAATCCTTAGAGGAGTGGGTAGCGCAGCGAGTGATTTTGGCATTGCGAGTCGGTCAAAGTCTGTGCGTTGAACCCAGCAGTGCTTCCTTTTTGCTTCCTGTAGATCTGCCGGGATTAGAACAACTCAAGTTTGAGGTGCAGTGGGATGAGAGGGAAACGATTGTTTTGTGCGTATGTGATACCAATTATATTGAAGTTACTCTGCGGGGTTCTTGGCTTTCGGATGGTTCTGAAGATGTAAAAGGTGTGTTTGTCACCACCATAGGCGATCGCACTGAGTTATTACTGCACAAACTTTGGTTAGCCGCCACAAGCTGTGCTTCCGCGATGAGTGAATGAAAAATTTACAGGGTAGGCTTTTTGTCTACCCTGAATATTCCATTTCTAGTAATTCGGAAATGGTCACATACAAATTGATAGCCTTGCTGTTTAATATCACTAATGATTTGTGGTAAAGCTTGCACTGTTCTTTGGCGATTACCGCCGCCATCATGTGTTAAAACAATAGCACCTGTTTTGCACCTGTCAATACATTGTTCACAAATGCTTGTGGTTTGGCACGAGGATTGGTATCAGCAGAAGTCATCTAGGGACTATATATCATACGAGCGCGGCAGGACTCGAACCTGCGACCAACTGCTTAGAAGGCAGTTGCTCTATCCACCTGAGCTACGCGCTCATCATTAAAAGGGCTATCTTAAACTAACCCTTAGATATTTTATCTGTCCTCCTAGTATAATGCAATCTCAAATTGCGGAATTTAGGTTTGTGAGGCTAAAATTCAAGTCACTAATGGAGAGAGCATTCTCTAGTTCTCCTTGCCAGGTTGAACTTGGTAAAGAGAATTTCACGGCTGCTGTCTCCAGGTGATTAGTATGAGTGCAAGATGTGAAGTTAGCTATATAAGTAAAGACGCCAGAGGCGACTCTGCCCTAATAGAGTTATGATATCTGCCATATTAATTAATAATGCCCCTGTGAGGAGTTATTTGCCAGTGTCATGTTTATTCTGAAAAAGCAGGATGTTGAAATATCGACTATTCAGCACCCAAAACGGGAACAGCAGATCCCTGTCCTCCATTATCAGGGGCAAACCTTTAGGTTAATTAGCGTCTTCAAAGCTAGCCAAGAAGAAGAAGCCAGAGCCTTGTGGAGAGATTTTACTGATAATCAGGGCAAAGCCTGTGTTCTGTTGGAGGAGTCAGATCGCTTTAGCGTTTGGGGCAAAATTCGCCTAGATCAACTCAGCGGTGATCCAGGCGATCGCGCTAGACTAGACGTATTTACTCAAGCAAGCATTTTGCTGCTACAAGCCGTATATATGGATATAGAAGACTTTTTAGGTACTAGGCAAGCGGCATTATTTAAGAAAGAAATTGCAGCTAAACTCCAGCAGTGGCAATTTCCTCAAGTTTCTTCCCCTGAGGAAGTCAAAAATCTGCTAGAGATGAATCCACAAAAGGATCGATTACTAAGTTGGAAAGAAAATCATATTATTACACTGTTGCAAGAATTGCATCGGCTAGGGAAAAGCTATTTTGGCAATACTAATTTTGCTCATTCAGTGGTTGATAAGCTACAAGGTATGCCTGAAGAAGAGCGATCGCTATTCTTAAGTTGGCTAAATCAGTCTCCACTGAGTAAACTGTGGCATTAGTATAACAGTGTTTTTAACAGGTAGATTTTTATACTACTAAACCAATTCATGGAGTTGTTCTGGTAGTTTTCTACTCACGAAACACTGTCAGCATACGTTGACACAGCGAATTTATATGAGTAGCACTTACAACAAACCTCAAAGTTCTAAGTCTTTACTGACGACTCAAAATATTGTCTTATGTGGCATAACCTGGAGTATATTAGCATTTTTGTACTTTTTGTTATTTAGTGCCAAAATTCCCGGTGCAGATGGGACAGAAACGCGTACCGGATGGTACGTTCTTGGTACAAATATTTTTGAAGCAGTAGCTTACTTGTGGTCTGGTATCCTATGCTTAAGGAATTGGCGTAGCGAGCAAATAGTTAGCGGTCGCAATGTTTGGCTAGCTGTTGGTATTGGTATGCTTTCCTATTTCTTGGGAGGGATAATTTTTGGCTATATCGAAATAGTTTTACAACAAGAACCTTTTCCTTCAGTAGCCGATGTATTTTATGTAATAACATATTTGTCGCTGGGCGTAGGTATGATTTTAGCAGTGGCTTCTAGACGATTACATTTGGAAATATCGCAGTGGATAATAGTACTAGCAATAGGAGCCTTAGGCAGCACACTAGCATGGTTGATTGGAAATCAGCCACAGACAACAGTCGTCAGTCAATCTTCTTGGTTAGAAGTTGTTGCTTCTGTTTTAAATTGGTTTTATGTGCTTAGTGACGTCTTGCTGTTAATTTTCGCTACTACCTTACTCCTAGCTTTTTGGGGTGGAAGAGTTTCTCTCTCTTGGCGTATGATTGCAGCTGCGGCATTTTCGCTCTACATTGCAGATATATGGTATAAATACGCCGAGAATTCGATTCCAAATTATCAAAGTGGAGAGATACTAGAAGTGTTTTGGGTATGGAGCGGAGTTTTATTTGGCATGGGTGCAGCCTTGGAATATGAGGCATCATTAAACCGTTCCCGGCGAGAACGGGGAAAAAAACGTGGTTAGAAAAATGTTTGCTTGGTGTCTATTGTGAGAAAACTAACAGATTCTGATAAGGAAGAAATCCTCAAATTATATCGTCAAACTGCTGAAACGACCTCAACTTTAGCGGAACGCTATGACGTCAGTAATTCGACTATTAGCCGTTTACTCAAAAGTACTTTGCCAGAAGACGAGTATGAATATCTTGTTTCTTTAAAGCGTGCAGCTAGAACTCCTGAGGGAAGAGCGCAAGTAACCTACGAAAACCCACCTTTATTCACTCAAGTTGAGCCAGAGGCAAAGGAACTGCCACAACAGAAGCCTGCCTTAGAGGAGGAGTTAAGCCCCGTTACTGCTACTGAGCCAATTCCTAAAAGCAGAAGAGTGAAGCGTCGTTCTTCAGCGGCGGGGCAGGAAACACCATCTGTAGCAGAACAATTAGAACTGTTACCCAAAACTCAGGAAATCACAAATATTCCCAGCCCGCTCATTGAGGATACACATCCAAATGCGCAAGCAATAGCTCAAATTTTGGGTGAAGATTTGTTAGATGAATCGGAAGAGTTGGAGGATTTAGACGAAGATCTTGATGAAGAAGACTTCGATGATGATGAAGACTTCGATGATGATGAAGAAGACTTTGTGGAAGCACCACGTCTAGTGACAAGAGCTAGAATTGGTGA
Organism: Chlorogloeopsis sp. ULAP02; assembly: GCF_038404745.2. Taxonomy (NCBI): domain Bacteria; kingdom Bacillati; phylum Cyanobacteriota; class Cyanophyceae; order Nostocales; family Chlorogloeopsidaceae; genus Chlorogloeopsis; species Chlorogloeopsis sp. ULAP02. The sequence goes on from NZ_JAYKTT020000076.1 coordinate 15,255, forward strand.
TTCCTTTGTGCGGGTTTTGCCGCTATCAGCAGCTAATTTACCAAAAACTTGCTACTTAGTTATTGACCGCTCTTCGGAATTAATTACCAGACCACTTAGGGATTTTGGTGATTTAGGACACATTCCTAGCCCAGAAACTCAGGAAAGAACGTTGCCCGTATTTGATAATCATCGAGTCGCAAAACGCTTCTCTACTAAACGCGATCGCGTAGTTAAAATTCCCGATAGCAAAATGCTACACAAAGCTCGTTATCAACTGCAAGCCAAGGGTATTACTCGACTGTTAATAGATGGTCAGGTATATTCCTTGTCTTCTGTTTAATTCAAAGCTGCAATAGACCAAGTCTAAGCTAATTTACTACGTTTCTACAACAGTCAATAGTTAACTGTCAATAAGTAAATAGATTGACTAATGAACTATTGACTATTCAAAATTCTAAATGATAGGAGCTATGGCTAACTCTACTGCCTATGGTGTAGTGTTGGTAACAACTGCCTCAAAAGAAGAAGCAGAAGCGATCGCTTCTGCTCTTGTAGAAGCTAAACTGGCTGCTTGTGTAAACTTGTTTCCGATTCAATCTATTTATCGCTGGCAGCAAAAAACACACAATGAGCAAGAATGGCAGTTGTCCATTAAAACAGATTTAAGAGTATTTCCACTTTTAGAATCTAAGATTCGTGAACTCCATTCTTATCAAGTGCCAGAAATTATTGCTCTGCCTATTGTTTATGGCTCAGAGCTTTACTGCCAATGGATTTCAGAACAACTTGGGAGTTAGAAATTCTTTAACAAATCGTCCCCATTTCTGAATATGAAATGGGGACTTATCTCCACATCAGCTATGACTTATCTTTAACCCGAATATCAATAACAGAAGCGTTGAAATTGTAATTAAATCCATCCAACTCAATTGGTACTCCAATTTTGAGTTTACTTGAACCCATAACTGGGCCATTATTTGTGATTGTAGCTTTACCGTCTAATGTCACAAGCATATCTGTACTAAAATTGTTTGCTTTTGGATCTGGCATCTCTTTAATAGAACCATCTGGCTGTGGGACTAAGACAGTTCTGGGTAATAGCCGCGCCGATTTAATATTAATAGTACCGTGTGGTTGATTGCGGATAATAACGTTTGTTTTACCGCCTTTTGTTAAGCCTTGATCAAATAACTGTTGAGGATCGCGTACATTCAAACCACGCACAATTAAATCAATCTCAACTGGTTTTGTTGTAACTCCAACTTGGGCAACAGAACCAGTTGTACCAGGAAAGAAAAAGATGCCAAATATAACTAGCAATATTACTAGTGCAGCACCTACGTCGAGGATGTTGAACTTACCGAATAACCGACCTTTGGAATCTAAAATAGTCATAACCAATTTTTCCAAATCAAAGCAGAGTAAGCATTTCTGGCAGTATGGCAAGAGTAGAAGTGTATGTTTTGTTATCTACGTTGATAAATTTCAATCATTTTTATCCTTAGATCCACTGAACCTCTCGCATCACTGCCTTCTATATTTTTTGATCGTGCAACAGTTTATCACGAACGCTGTTTTTAGTTCATATTCAAAATAAATAGGATCAAACAGCCCTCTACCCAAGTAAAATCACTAATACTTAGGTTATTAATGCAAAATGCAACTTATAAAACTTTAAATCCGTCTCATCTTTCATGTTCTGCCAAAATACTCCTCAAACCGGATAGATGATGAATAGGAAAAGTTTATCTTTTAATTACAATTTTTTTTGGCGTCGTTATTTTTATCCTTTAATTTCAGTGCTAGTGGCGCTGAGTATTTGCTTGAGTACAGCCCTGCCTTCCCAAGCTTTGGATTGGTTACCTTTACTTTTACGGGGAGTTCAAGTGCTTCAGCTTTCTAATATATCTGATCGCCAAGAAGCTGATATTGGTAAACAAATCAACCAAGAATTGTTAAGCGGTGATGTTCGACTATATCGTGATTTTGAAATTAATCGTTATGTGGAACAAATTGGACGACGTTTAGCAGCAAACAGCGATCGCCCTAATCTTAAATATACTTTCCAAGTAGTTGACAGTGATAGTATAAACGCTTTTGCCACTTTGGGAGGCTATGTGTATATTCATACAGGTTTGCTCAAAGCAGCAGCCAATGAAGCAGAACTAGCAAGTGTAGTTGCCCATGAAATTGGACACATTGGCGGCAAGCACTTAATCAAACAAATGCGGCAAAAAGCTATTGATGAAGGATTGTTAACAGCAGCCGGATTAGATCGCTCTACAGCAGTGCAATTAGGAGTGCAATTAGCACGTAATTTGCCCCGTAGCCGCCAAATGGAGTTTGATGCCGATCAAAGAGGACTGAAAACTTTTTCGCGCACTGGCTATGCTCAATCGGGAATGATTTCCTTTATGCAAAAGTTGCTCAGTAGCAGTAGCCAACGTTCTGTGCCGACATTTTTAAGCACTCACCCGGCAACTAGCGATCGCATTGCAGTTCTCAAACGCACCATGAATAATCAACCAACTAACAGCAACGACGGATTAGATAGTACTGCTTATCAAGCTAGTATTCGAGCATTACTGAAGTCCTAGTGTCGCTTTGGTTTAAACGAATTGTGTCCCCTCTCATCCCTGTAATCACTACGCCAGACAATGCCCGCGAGCGCTAACTCGAATCTGTTCTGGCTGTATAGTTGTTACCACTTCTTGTAAGGGCAGAGTGCGGACATAGTTTTTGAAGACGTTAACTTGATAAACTAAACGATTTGTAACATCCAGTGCTGTTAACCAGCCACTGCGGGGATGATATGCGCCAGTATCAATATCAATCCATCCTTGTCCTTGCGCTAATTTTCCAGGCAAAACACCAGGCAAGGTAAAGGTAATAGTGTGACCGATAATCATTAACTTATCAGGAAAATAAGGCTTCTGGATGCTGTGGAAGTCATCTCGCACCCAGCACAATTGCTCGGCAGTTTGTTCAGTTAAAGGAATTGAGGGATCAACACCAGCATGAACTAACCAAATGTCTCCCAAATCTAAATGTGTAGGCAAAGTGCTGAACCATTCTAGATGCTCGTGGGGAATAGTAGCTTCTTGATAACTAGCTACTGTTGCTTGCCCACCACTATAAAGCCATGCTTGCACCGTTGGGGTAGGAATACGTTTGGTAAAAATGTTTAATAACATCTGCTCGTGATTCCCCAACAGACACTGATAAGGACTATTTTTGACAAAATTCACTACCTGTGAGCTTTTTGGCCCGCGATCGATTAAGTCTCCTAAAAAATAAACTTGATCATCTGATGTAGGAGCGATCGCCTCCAACAATCTCATTAAACCTTGATAGTGACCATGCACGTCTCCAATTATTATTCGGCGTTGCCTAATTACGCTCATCGGCTCTTTGCTTGAATAACTTTGCCTTATCTTGCTGATACAGTCTAAATTGTCTAAATTTCGCAAACTAATTGCAAAAGTCAGAATCTATCTAAAATTATTCCCACTTTAACTCTCTATATCTAAATTTTTATTAGATTATTTACAGATAGTCATAGGTCACCGAATGACACAAAAGAGGTCTAAGCTGAAAATTTTTATCAATGATTGATTGTGCTGTGTATGAAGACACCTTATTCTAAGCGTTTTAAGACAAAAAATTTGAAGATTTGAATAAGCCTAGTTAATAATATTTTGAGTTTTTTAGCTAACAGAGCGAGTAATTAAATCAGGTCATTTACTGACTGCATCTATTCTATGCATACACGCATCAATCTCTCTTAAAACTTAATGCTAGTTAGTATCACTTCTAAAAATAACACACTTGATTGAATTGTATTCTTTATTACACAACTAGTTTAACAAAAACTTAATAAATTAGTTAGATTTGTAACAAATTGTTTGCAATCCCGCGTTTAGAATAACAATGTTGGAGCTTACTACCAAAATGAAAGCGACAATAACTAAGAGAAATCGTATATATCGCGGATATGTATCTTTGGGTAGTTATGTCAACTATGTTAAATATTTATTAATATAATATATATATCGTAGCAAAACAAGGCAGAAAAAATTCATACAAGCAAAAGATATGGTACTGAGGGCTTACAAGTAGGGGAATTGTTACGAGTGAGTGTTTTCTAATCCTCGAATTTTGAACTAACTTCTTTACCAACGGAGTAGAAAGGAATGAATAATCAGCAATCATCAGACTCTCAAGGTTTTTTAGAAAGTCTGAAGAATGGAATTTGGCTATTTGGTATCTCATCTTGGTTATTTGGCATTACAGACAGAAGTATTGCTTCTTTCTCAGATGGATATTTGTCTGCATTAGACTTGACACAGCTATTTACAGCATCTACTTTTTTTGTGGCATGGCTATTTTTAAAGCCGCCAACTAGAGCTTAAGGGCTTGATAAACTTATTGTTGACCATACTTATTTTGGTTGGCGCTAATCTTGTAAAGATTTGCAAGTTTAAGAAGTAGAAAACTATAGCAAGTAAAGGAGGTGTGCTAATCAGTGTATTTGCATCTATTTGCATCATAATTGGGGTAATTCTGCAAAAAGTGGGAGAATTATCCCGATTTTTAGTTTTAAGGTTAATTTATGAGCAACTCATTAATATATAGCTCTGATCACGAAAAATCTATAATTTTTTAATTTAGCTTTAGGTAGATATTACTAATTGCAATTGTATATTTATTTTATAAGAATTTTTAAAACCCGTAGCATCAATGAGCTACTGTATTAACCCCATTTGCTCAAAGCCGCAAAACACCCGTAAGACTCTATTTTGTGAGGGTTGTGGCTCTGAGTTACTCTTGGATGGATGCTATCGAGTTACTCACCTACTGAGTGATCGCGCTAGACCAACTGGCTTTGGTACCATTGACGAGGTAGATGACGGTGGTACGCTCAAAATTTTAAAGGTTCTGCACAATACTCATCCCAAAGCGATTGAACTGTTTCAGCAAGAAGCTGAGGTTTTAAAGGAGCTTAATCATCCTGGAATTCCGAAAGTAGAGTCAGACAGCCAACAACCTCTGCATTGTCTGGTGATGGAAAAAATTGAGGGGATGAATTTAGAGCAATACCTGGAGCAGCGTAACCATCAACCGATTAGTGAACGTGCAGCAGTACGGTTGAGCGATCGCTGGGTTCGTCTCAGCAATTTGCTCAAAATGTCAAGTCTTCCAAAACTGGGCAAAGTCGCCAACCAGCAGTTGTAAATTCCTATGCAGCATTTTGGAAACGCTTAAGCGCTTATGTTATTGATGTTTTAATTTTGACGATTGCTACAGCTTTAATTTGGAAAGTTCTTTTGAGTTTTACAAAAGTATTGCCTGACTATATCATCAATGAAACTGGTACATTCACATTTTCCCTCATCTGCACAGCTTTTGGCTCAATAGGTGGAGTATTAGGTTTAATTTATAACTAGATTGTATCTTTTGCCCCTGCGTGCAAAAAAATCAGAGCAATTGTGGAAAATCCAACAATTGCCCTGACTTTTAAGAGTTATGAGTTAATTAATAACTTAACTCCTGATTAATTATGCAAACGCCGCAGTCTTAACATCATTATTTCCGAGTAGCTCTTGTAACTCTTCGGCATCCACGGTTTCTTTTTCAACTAGCATTTCTGCTAGCTGATCGAGAACGTGACGGTTATCTGTCAAAACTTGTTTGGCACGTTTGTAAGCCGCATCTACTAATTTGCGGACTTCTTCGTCAATAGCAGCAGCTGTTTCCTCAGAGAAATCGCGCTCTGACATGATATCGCGACCAAGGAACATATTGCCTTGCTGACGACCAAGGGCAACAGGGCCTAAGGTTTCACTCATGCCAAATCGTGTTACCATTTGCCTAGCAACACGGGCTACTTGTTGCAAGTCGTTAGAAGCACCAGTAGTTACTTCTTCTTCACCAAAGATTAATTCTTCAGCGATACGACCACCCAATGCTACTGCCATCTGGTTTTCTAGATAAGAGCGGCTATACAAACCACTATCCATCCGGTCTTCGCTAGGAGTAAACCAAGTTAAACCACCAGCACGACCGCGAGGAATAATACTAATTTTTTGTACTGGATCATAGTCTGGCATCAACGCACCAACTAAAGCGTGACCAGCTTCGTGATAAGCTACTAGTTGCTTGCGCTTCTCGCTCATGACTCGGTCTTTCTTCTCCGGCCCTGCTAAGACGCGATCGATGGCATCGTTGATTTCGTCCATCGAGATTTCGGTTAAATTTCGGCGTGCTGCCAGAATTGCGGCTTCATTGAGCAGGTTAGATAAATCAGCACCAGTAAACCCAGGAGTACGGCGGGCGATTCTCTCCAAGTCCACATCCTTGGCTAATGTCTTACCACGGGCGTGAACTTTGAGAATTTCGACACGTCCAGAGTAGTCAGGGCGATCTACGACAACTTGACGGTCAAAACGACCAGGACGCAACAAAGCAGCATCCAAAACGTCGGGGCGGTTAGTAGCGGCAATAATAATTATGCCAGTGTTACCTTCAAAGCCGTCCATTTCTGTGAGCAACTGGTTGAGGGTTTGTTCCCGCTCATCGTTACCACCGCCCAAGCCTGCACCACGCTGACGACCTACGGCGTCAATTTCATCTATGAAGACGATACAAGGAGCATTGGCTTTAGCTTGCTCGAATAAATCGCGGACACGGGATGCACCCACACCCACAAACATTTCTACGAACTCAGAACCAGAGATGGAGAAGAAAGGCACACCTGCTTCGCCTGCAACTGCACGAGCTAGCAAGGTTTTACCAGTTCCAGGAGGCCCAACAAGCAGCACACCTTTGGGGATTTTAGCTCCCACGGCGGTAAAGCGATCAGCGTTTTTCAAAAAGTCTACAACTTCGTTAAGTTCCAACTTGGCTTGATCGATACCGGCGACATCACCAAAGGTTACTTGGGTTTGCGGTTCCATTTGCACTCTAGCTTTGGACTTACCAAAGTTCATAGCTTGGCTGCCAGGGCCATTTTGAGCGCGACGCAGTAAGAAAAATAAACCAACCAAAAGTAATACAGGAAAAAATAAGCTGCTAAGTGCTTTAAACCAGAAACCATCGTCGGTTTGAGGTAAAACACTGATATCAACGTTATTTTTGGTAAGAGTATTGATTAGATCTGGATCGTTAACTAAGGTCACCAGCTTTTTGTTGGGGTCGTACTTGGGAGTTACGACTGCTGTAGACCGATCAGAACTGAGGCTGACTTTTTCGACTCTGCCTTTTTCAACTTCTTGAATAAATTGACTGTATCGCCATGTTTCTCTGCTTTGAGGTTGCTTGTCAAAAAAGGCTGTTCCTAAAGCAATGACAACTATAAACAGCAGCGCGTACAGCCCCGCATTTCTCCATCTTTTATTATTCACCGAGGTCAGTCCTCCTGTACTTTTTCGTGCGAGGGCATTTTTAAGAATTATGTTAACTTATTTTAAGTTATACCAGACTTGACATCTGTAATGCTCAGAAAAACCCTCGCATTTGCTTAAAAATATGATGGTAGGGATTATATTGTAGCTGTCCAGTCGGTTGGATGACAGTGTGGATCGGAACAATTTCAACTACACTGTTGCTGGTGGCGATCGCTTCAAATCCCTTGACTAAATCTGCTGTCCACGGTTCTTCCCGCACCTCAATTTGCTTTTGCTTTAACCAGTTCATCAGCTGATAACGCATGATTCCCGGTAAAATTCCCACCTTCAGGGAAGGCGTCCACCAACAGCCATCCCGCCAACCCCAAAGATTGCCTGTACTAGTTTCCAGCCAATCTCCTTGTGCATCTACTAAGATAGCTTCTTCAGCATCTAACTTGGCGGCGTTTGTTTTTGCCAACCAAGCACTAAGGTAATTTCCTGTTTTTTGACCAGGTAGAGAGCGATATAATTCTGGTATTGATAAACAGGCTTTCACACCATGTTTTTGCTTTTCCGTCAAATTATTTGGTAATAATCTACCAGTGATCAATTCTCGTCCATCGGGGAAAATAGTAACTCTGAGAACGGGGAAGCGTGTCATGATTAATTTAGCACCTTGACGCAATCGTGCTTCATCTGGTATTGGCCAGTTAAAAGTTTTTAAGGTAGATTTGAGGCGATCGTAGTGTGTTTGCCAGTTAGTTAATCTGTGAGTAAGGGAGTTGTCATATACTCGTAGAGTTGTAAAAACCGTCGCTCCATAGAGTAACCCCGGATCGTCAATTGCTAATTCCAGGGTTTGAGATTGAATTAATTTGCCGTCGTACCAGTAAATATTTGTAACCTCGCTGAATTATGACTGGGAGAGGGGGACACGGGGAGCAATAAACCACTAACTACTGTACGAGCGGGTTTAGAAGATAAATTATTCGTTTGAACGGCAAGATGATCAGCAAAACCCGTACGCCAGTTGACGCCACTTGACGCCAGTCGCTACAACGCGCTGGCTCCCCTACTAACCAATGACCAATAACCAATAACTATTTACTCAATCTTTTTCAGGTAATTTAATTCTAATAGTTCCATCATCATTTTTGATGACTTCACCTCCTAAAGCTTCTATTTCTCTAATCGCTCTTTGACGATTTTTTTCATCTACTTGATTATTTAATACCATTGTCCAGGTAGAAATTTGAGCATATTTGCTATTAGGATTTTTATGTAAAAATTTGGCAGTTTTATAAGAAAGATAAGCTATTTTTTTGCTTTCTTCATCTATGTATTTACTCGCCCAACTTGCTGCTTCTGTAAAGGATTGCTCGGAGGCTTGAGAATTACCTAAAAATAATAATTCATCAATACCTTTATAACGCCATACATAATAAGCTCTTTGTGGAACCTTAGGAGATAAAGACTTTAAACCCTCTTCCATCAATCTAATAGAACGCTCTGGCATAGCAGCATACATAGATGTACTATTGGAAAGCGCCAAATAAGCTTGTAAAAATCGCGGATCACGTTTCAAAATTACTTCAAAATATTCTGGACTGAGGCTATAACCTATTTTGGCACGAGCTTCATCATCGCCAAAGTATTGCAAGAAATTTAGATATACCCAATTTGCGATTAAATTATCATAACCAAAACTTGGTGTTTTTTTAAGTAAATTTAGCCGGGTTTTTTCTTGATTTATCTCTTTTTCTAAAGTTTCTAAAGAAACATTTTTTTTAATAGCAATTAATTTTTGTAGGCGTGGATATTGCAGCAAGCCTACTCCTGAAATACATAGACAGACAGCCAAAAATGCACCAACAGCTTGACGAGAGAAAACTAACATCTGCTTGCTTGAAAAATAAAGCTCAGACTACAGTTACATAATTCCCGCAAATGTCACTAAAATAACAGTCTTAGTAACTACCGTATTTGTATGTGCTTACGCAAAATCACAGCCTAAATTCTGATTATCCTCCTCAAAAGTAATTAAGTCTAAGTAAGCAGGATTGGCAATGATTTCTTTTGCGGCTAACAATCCAGCAATGCTCCAAGTTTGGTAGATTCTGGCTTCCTTGCCAATTAAACGGCCATTTTTACCATCGTAGTATTCGGGAAATCTATCTCGGAGCAAACGGCTTTCGGCAATCTCGATCGCGCGTTGGGCAAGTTCTACTCGACCTGTTTTTTCTGCTGCCGCTGCAAACAACCAAAGTAAAATTGGCCAGTTGCCCCCATTGTGGTAAGACCAAGGAATATTTTTAGGATCGCATCCTGTGACAATATGCCATTCCATACCTTCTAAGGCAGGGAAACAAATTTTTAAAGGCATATAACTAATCAAATCGTGCCAGCGCAACTCAAATAAGTCCATAATGCTTTGGGACTCTTGCTCGCTGGCTAAAGAAACTAAGATTGCTAGCAGGTTTCCTAAGGTAAAAAAGCGAAAATCCATTCTTCCGGGGCCTAAATTTCCGACTAAATACCCTGCATTTTCAGGTAACCATTCGGTTAACCACATAGGAATAGATTCAGCATAAATATTGAACTTATTGGCAATTTCTTTACCGAATTCATCGCCTTTGTAGCGATAGATTTCGCCTAATCGCTTTAAGTCCAACCAGTAATACTCGCGGATATGATAATTTAAAGCTCCCATTCGCTGCTTAATTTTGTGGGAATAGCTGTGGTTATCTTCATCTGGTAAAAGTAATTCATCAGCAGTACGCAGAACAGCATAGAATAACACCTGAATTTCCAGAGGATGCCCATAAACTCCCAAACGACGATCAATCATAAATGCACCGTCAGGAACTAGCATCGTTGGGTACATGGCAAAGCGATGCACCAAACACATATCGAGAATGAGCTTAATTCCTTCCTGGAAGGCTGGTTGATGGGCAAAAGCTATATCGCCTGTTGCTTTGACATAAGCTCGTAGGAGGAGAATCCACCATAAACAGGAATCCACTGGAGGAACGCGGGCGATCGCATGTTCACCAAAATCGGCAGTTAAATACTCTTTGTTCCCATCAAATTCTACTTTGAAACTGGCAGGCATTAGTCCTGGCCCTGGTTGAAAGCAGTCCATCTGCTTTTCATGGCTTTGCAACAACAGTGTTTCTATTAAAAAATTACGGACAATCTCTGTCTTACCTTGCATTAAAAACACTAAGGCTGAGGGAACAAAATCGCGGATGAAGCATTGATCGTAGTTCAGTGCATCTAAGTGCGGATCTTGTGCTGCGACTGTACCGACTGCTCGTCCTTGATAGTAAAGAATAGATTTTTCTAATAGTTTCCAGGCTTCCTGAATCATGGCAGTTATCAATTTCCAGACAATGAAACTAAATCCGAAGCGATCGCTTGTTGTTGGTGAGCTTGTCTTTGCTTATAATTTTCTCCACAGTGGTGAATCAAATACGCTACCAATCCTGTCCAACCTGTTTGATGGTTAGCCCCCAATCCTGCGCCATTATCACCGTGAAAGTATTCGTAAAACAAAATTAAATTATGCCAGTCTGGATGATTTTGAAATAGATAATTACCACCATGAACGGGACGATAATTGACACTATCACACAAAAAGATGCTCATCAATCTGTGAGATAACTCTGTTGCAACTTCGTTTAAATTCATAAATTTTCCAGAGCCAGTGGGACACTCAATTTGAAAGTCATCACCCAGATAGCGATAAAATTTTTGTAAGGATTCTATGATTAAGAAATTCATGGGAAACCACACAGGGCCGCGCCAGTTAGAATTTCCACCAAACATCCCACTGGTTGATTCAGCAGGTTCGTAATCAACTCGATGTTGTTGTCCATCTACTTCAAAAATGTAGGGATGTTCAGCATGATACTTAGAAGCAGAGCGGATACCATAAGAACTTAAAAATTCAGATTCATCCAACATTTTTTGGAGAATTGCCTTCAGTTTTTCTGAGCTTACAATGGCAAGTAGTCTTCTTGCTTCACTGCCTGGATTTTCTAAACAGGCAATATTTTTTTGTAAATCGGGACGATTGTTAATAAACCACTCAAAACGTTTTTTAAAGCCTGGAAAAGCATTTAAGAGACTTGCTTCTATAGTTTCTGTTGCAAACAAAGGAACTAGCCCCACCATTGAACGAACTTTGAGGCGCTGACGCTCGCCATGAGGCATATGCAGTACATCATAGAAAAATTGGTCATCATCATCCCAAAGATGAATATCAGTCTTGCCAATATGATCCATGGCATCGGCAATATAAAGAAAATGTTCAAAAAATTTGCTGGCGATATCTTCGTATGTAGGATTAGTTTTTGCTAGTTCCAAGGCAATGGTTAACATATTCAGGCAATACATTCCCATCCAACTTGTACCATCAGATTGTTCTAAATGACCACCTGTCGGTAGTTCTGAACTCCTATCAAAAATACCAATGTTATCTAATCCTAAAAATCCGCCTTGAAAGACATTATCACCATTGTTGTCTTTGCGATTTACCCACCAAGTGAAATTGAGTAGTAATTTCTGAAATACTCGTTCAAGAAATTCGCGATCGCTACGACCATAAAATTCCTGCTCAATCTGATAAACTCGCCACGCTGCCCAGGCATGAACAGGAGGATTGACATCACTAAAATGCCACTCATAGGCGGGAATTTGTCCGTTGGGATGCAAATACCATTCTCTTGTTAGTCTCGTTAATTGACGTTTGGCAAAATCTGGATCGATTATAGCCAGAGGAATAACATGAAAAGCTAAATCCCAAGCTGCAAACCAGGGAAACTCCCACTTATCGGGCATAGAAAGAATGTCATCATTATAAAGATGTGTCCACTCTTGATTGCGGGGATTATGGCGCTGGGGTGGTGGCTGAGTAGGATCGCCTTTGAGCCAGTCTTCCAGCACATAGTGATAATATTGCTTTGTCCAAAGTAAACCAGCAAATGCCTGCCGCTGTACATTTTGGGCATCTTCTGAAAAATTACCACCCGAAATATGTTGATAAAATTCATCTGCTTCTTGCTGACGTTTGGGAAAAATAGCATCAAAATCTGTATCAAAAGCTGCTGTTAAATTCTCATTATCAGTTAAACGCAGATGAATAATTGTAGTTTGTTCAGGAGCAAGAGTTAGTTCGTAATGAGCCGCTGCTTTTGTTCCAACTTGTTCGGGATTTACAGCTTCGATTTGATTGTAAACAATATAATTATTAATTCCATCTTTGGCATAGGGCGAATTATTTTTTGTACCAAATAGTCGCTCATAATTAGTTTCATTTTCAGTAAATAAAAGCGATTTTGGCTTTTGGCAATATAGCCATCTATCTCCTAAAGTTGGATGAGATGCTTTGACAATATTTGGAGAATCTTGAGTCAGAGTAGGCTTGGAAGAGTTTTCTTGCCAAGACCATGTATTGCGAAACCAAATTGTAGGTAACAAATGGAGATTTTTGGTTTGTGAAGCTCGATTAATAATACTAATTTTGATTAAAATATCTTCGTCTACTGCCTTAGCATACTCAACGAATATATCAAAATATTCATTGTTATCAAAAATATTTGTATTTGCTAACTCAAATTCTGGCTCATGATAGCCTCTTCGCTGATTTTCCTTGACTAATTGGGTATAAGGAAATTCTTTTTGGGGATATTTGTAGAGATATTTCATGTAAGCATGGGAAGGAATATTATCAAGATAAAAGTAATATTCTTTGACATCTTCTCCATGATTACCTTCAGGGCCGCTCAGACCAAATAGCCTTTCTTTTAAAATAGGATCTTTACCATTCCAAAGCGCGATCGCAAAACATAACCGTTGATGATTATCACTAATACCAGCAATTCCATCTTCACCCCAACGATAGGCACGAGAGCGGGCATGATCGTGAGGAAAATAGTTCCAGGCGTTTCCATCAGAACTGTAATCTTCCCGAACAGTTCCCCATTGCCGCTCACTCAAGTAAGAACCCCATCTCCGCCAGTATGCCTTGCGATTGCGGTCTTCTTCCAGTCTTTTTTGTTCTGCGGTCATATTTTTAATCCTCCTATATAACAAGCATTACAAAAGCGGTTTTACAATTAGTCCCACACGACCGAGTATTTTTTCTGTTAAAGGGCGGTTCTCCCATTCTTGTTGAGAGAGACATTGACTCTCAGCTTGCGCCTGCTCAAATAAACTGCCAATTTTTGAAATTAATTGCGGATTTCTGGTGGAAACGTTTAATTCATCGTTGTGATGATAACTACGGGGGTCAAAATTCGCACTGCCAGTACTTACCCAATCATCATCAATTAGAGCTAGCTTGGCGTGCATCATACTAGGTTGGTATTCGCACACTTGGATTCCTGCTGCTAGCAGTTCACCATATAATTCGCGGGAGGCAAAACGGACTATCGGCTTATCATTTTTTTGTCCCATCGTTAAGATACGTACATCCACACCCTTGTTTTTGGCTTGAATCAACACATTGCGAGTATTGCTGTCAGGAACAAAATAAGGACTGCCAATCCAAATCCGTTGCCGAGCTGCTAAAAAGCTAACTTGAAATAGCATCCTAATTGTGGATTCGCTTAATGTAGAAGTATCATTAGTTACATATAATTTAGTTTCTTCTTCTGGTAATGCTTGCACTACTTGCTGTGCCAGATCCACTGTCCCGCCAGCATAAGCCCAATTCTGTATAAAATTTCCTTCTAAAATACTGACAATCGGCCCGGAATAACTCACTTCAAATTCCAGCCAAGGAGCGCGATCGCCAATTTCTGGATCACCATCCCAACTATCCGAAACTCCCGCGCCACCAATAAAAACCCGCTCGCCATCAATTAAAAGTAGTTTGCGGTGTGTGCGAGAATTGTATTCCAATGGCGCTCTCCAATCAAAGTTTCGGAAAAGGCGCACCTCTATACCCGCTTGTCGCAATCTTTGCCAATATTCATTAGGGATAGAACCCGTACCAAAGTTGTCAATTAACAGTTGTACTTGCACTCCAGCTTGGCTGCGTTCAATTAATGCCTGAGCAAACTCGTCGGCGCGGCGACCAGGTGTCATGTAATATGTTTCAAAGCGAATTGTACGCTTGGCATTGCGAATTGCGTCTAATCGAGCAGCATAAATAGCATCTGCTCCAGTCCAAAAGTCAGTGAATCTACCACTAGTAGTTAAAGCATTGGACAAACTTACAACCAAAAGTGGAAAGCGTGGCTCCTCTACAGAAGGAGCATTAGTGATTTTGTACTCAACTTCTTGACGGAAAAAACCTCGCAAATAGAGAAAGCCCAAACCACCGATCAAAAAAACTAAAACTCCTCCACCTAACCACTTCGCTAACTGAAGTTTTTTTGAACTCCTTTTTTCTGTTGGCATTTTGAGTCAGGTAACAGAATATTGCTTGGTATTTAATAATCGCCTTATCGTAAGTTCTGGGGTACGTTATCAGGAACAACCCATAGGTAGATGGTTCTGCCTTCCACTCGTACTACTTGCTGTGGCTTCCACTCGCCCATATCGAAATCATGGGATACAATCCGGGTACCTGGTTTAAGTTCTTGCAAAAGCTTGGGTCGAAGTTTGATGTTGATATCGGGTAGTAGATAGAGTGTTACCACCGTTGCATCACTTAAATCAGTTTGGAACAAATCTTGTTGCCGAAACTCTACGCGATCGCTTATCCCTGCTTGTTTGGCATTAGCTTGGCTTTTCTGCACCAACTCTGGATTAATCTCCACACCAACAGCACGACGAACATTGTATTTCTGCACAGCAGTAATTGGTATTCTGCCGTCACCGCTGCCAAGATCGTAAAGTACGTCATTACTGCTGACTTGTGCCAATTCCAGCATGGCATTCACCACTGATTGTGGTGTTGGGACAAAGGGTACATCTGGTTTGCGTGCTTGGGCTTGGGGTGTGGTTGTGGCAGTTGGTGTTTGTGCATCAAAAGTCCGCTCTTGGGTACATCCAGCAATTCCCAAGCTGATGATGCTAACACTTGTAACCAGTCCGAAAAATATTTTTTGCCACAGCATATTTTTGTCCTTTTTCCTTTTGCAAGCTACAAGCCAGTGGTGTTAACTAGCTCGGCTTGCAATCTTTGAGGAAATGACAGTACACAAATGTTTGAATGAGCAAATTTGCTATTGATTAGAAGTTATAGCCAACTCCTAACTGTAATCCAACATCAGTTTCATCAATAAAACCAACATTCACACCAGCATTGGCTGTAAATTCATTGGATAACGGCACATCAACACCACCAGTAAGTAGAAAACCAACGGTACTATCCCTACCTGTAGAAATGGCAGCTCCTCCACCAATGTAAGGAGCAACATTAAGTTGTTGTTGTGTAGTTTCTGTTACTGGTTCCACTGGAAAGTCGAGTGTTAGTGGTAGAAGGATAACAGTATTATCGCCAAACAAAGCTCCAGGACGGGCAGAGAAGTTATTAGTTAAACCAAATTTGCTGAAGACAGCAAATGCACCTTCACCGATTGTGGTATCGCCAGATAATCCAATGTTGCCACCTACACCGATATAGCTAGAACCACCGCGGGTTGCTCTACCAGGTGTGATTGCTTGTGCTACTTCAGGAGCAGACGCTTCAGGTGTAAGCGTCTGGGTTTGCAATTGAGCAGCATTATTACTGACATTTGCATTCGTTGTTCCTGTTAGTACTGTAGCTGAAGTAGTTTCTGCATTTGCTTTGAAACCACTAAAAGTAAGAATACAAGCGGTGAAACCGACAAGAGAAAGTGTACGTTTGACAAGACTAGAATTCATTGCTAATTTCTGTGAGGGGTAAGTTACAAATCAAAGTCAACAAAATTTTTGAGAACTGTTAGTCTACAAAAGTCAATTTAGATTGAGTCAGACTTTATAGACTGCTAGTTCTATCTTTTTAAGAGAAGAAATCACAGCAGTTTGTAACAAGTTTTGGCTACAAAACTTAGAACTCACAACCAGAATTTTAAGCCTGTTCGATTTCTGGCTCCTGATTCTGCTGTAATTATCTTTCCTATCTTTAATGGTTAAAAATAAATGTGACTGGAAAGTGACAAGTAGTCTGTTTTTTGGGGTTTTTCGCAGATATTTTTATAATCTATGCCTTTTATGGGATTTTTTCAGGACATTTAAACGTTGAAAAACTGACCTTAAGGAAGAGGAGGGGGAGATGGGGACAACAAAGCAGCGGAGATGAGGAGATGAGGAGATGAGGAGAGTGGGGGAGTGAGGGAATAACTACTAACTACTGTACGGGCGGGTTTAGAAGATAAATTGTCTGTTAAACCCAAGGATAATCAGCAAAACCCGCCCCTACAAATGGCTAATAAATAATGACAATCCTCACGATTAAATGTGTCAATTGCATACCTAACAGTTTAATTTATCTAACTGACTGAGCGAGTTTTTGACCGACTTTGATTAAGCGCATCACCCGTTCTGCTGCATAGGTTAAAAGTTCAGGTGTGTTGGCGATCGCTTCAGGTAAGCTACAGGGTTCTTTCAGAATTGTCGAAAAGGAGTCAATACCATAGTCAAAATTCACTCGCGCATCCTTACCGATAGTGCCAGCGATCGCAATCACCGGCAGATTATAGCGCTTGGCACGTTGTGCTACTTCCACCGGAATCTTACCTCGCGGTGTTTGGAAATCAATACTTCCCTCTGCCGTAATCACTAAGTCACTTTCTTGCAAAAGACTATCTAGTTCTAGATACTGCATCACAATGTCATAGCGCGGATGTAAGGTAGCATCTAAAAAAGCATACAATCCCGTCCCCAATCCACCAGAGGCACCGCTTCCAGGCATTTCTCGCACGTCAATTCCCAACTCTTGCTCAATCACATCTGCATAACGATCTAGTGCGGCTGCTAGTTGTTCGACTGTTTCCGGAGATGCTCCTTTTTGAGGCCCGAAAACCCTTGCTACTCCCTTTTCACCACACAATAGGTTGTGCCAGTTACACGCTACATCAATTTTTACTTGTTCAAGACGGGAGTCACGTTGACTCATGTCAATAGTATGAAGTTTAATTAGTTCGCCACCCCCTCTTTCCAACTCATTACCAGTTGCATCTAACAAACGTATTCCTAAAGCTTGCGCCATCCCTGCACCACCATCGTTTGTGCCGGAGTCACCGCAACCAACCAAGATTTGTTCCGCTCCTGCATCCAGTGCGGCTTTGATTAATTCACCCACACCATAAGTAGTCGTTTTCAAAGGATCGCGAGCATCGCGGGGAACCAATCGCAATCCTGCCGCCGCCGCCATTTCCAATACGGCAGTTTTGACATCTGTACCCCCAAGAAAGCCATAGTGTGATTCTATTAATTGTCCTACGGGGCCAGTTACCCTGACTGAATGCAAACTTCCACCCGTAGCAGCAACCAATGCCTTAGTAAAACCCTCACCACCATCTACCAGTGGCGCTTTCCTGATTTTTGCATCAGGGATAGTACGTAGGACACCTGTAGCAATACAATCAGCTACTTCATCTGCTGCTAAACTTTCTTTGAAACCAGAAGGGGCAATTAAAACTCGTAAAGTCATAGATTACTCCTTAGTATTAGTTATTGGTCATTGGTTAGTAGTTAGTGGTTCTCCCCATCTCCCCTGCCCCCCTGCTCCCTTGCTCTTCATCTCACTCCTCCCGCCACGGCAAGCGGATCTGAACATGAGTACCTAAACCAGATTCGCTGTCAATAATGAGATGACCTCCATGTTGCTCAACGATCGCTTTCGTGAGCTTGAGTCCTACACTGGGGCGTTGCCTGCGGGAGTCTTCAAAGGTGACAAAAGCTTGGTTAATTAATTGTTGCTCGATACCTGCACCGTCATCGGCAACTTCTATGAGCAGTTCTGTACCATTGCTACCAGTATCAAGAGATGACCGGATACCCAAGCGTCCTCCCTGTTCCGGTAGAGCACAGAGAGCATTGCGTATTAACTCAGCTAAGACTTCCCTTAGCTTGAGCCGATCCACAACAGCGTAGTCAACCTCTGGAGCAATTTGTAATTCAAAGCTGATACCTCGACGCACAAAATCGTCTTGAAACCGTAGCATCACTTCGTAAAGTAATGCTCGGATATCTGTACGAGCTAGATTCAAATCAAGGGGAAACCCAAATTCAGTGACCCGTGTGACTGCTTGTAATAATTGGTCAAGCTGGTCAACTAGTGCCTGCTTTTGCTCAACTATGACTGCCCCATTGCCATCTACTTCATCGTTGTGCAGTTGGGAAACTCGCGATCGCAACTGCGACACCAGTCTGTGCAGTGTCAGGCGGGATGGAAGATTGTGCCAGTCTCCTCCTGCGCCATTGTCTGTCTCACCTCCAGGTATAGCTTTTAATCCCATCACTTGCTCTCTTTGGGCGATCGCTGCGGTCATGCGATTAAAAGCACGGTTGAGCGCTCCTAATTCATCTTTGCGTTCTTCATCTAAGCGACGCTGAAAATCACCCCGTGCCACGTCATCCAGTGCCTTTTCTGCCTCACGTAGGGGAGCGAATAAATCGGAGGCTAGATAAGCAAACAGCAACAAGATGAGCGAGAGAATTCCAAAGGCAGAGATTGTCAGCACCAGTTGCGCTGTTTGGCGAGTGTTCTGAGTTTGCTGACGAATTATCTGACGGATCTTTTGATCGGAAGCCACCGCTTGCTCAGTTACCTCCTGAAATTGCTCGAAATCTTCCTCTTCTAGTTGCTCCTCCATCAGTTCCAAAGCTTCATCTCGCCGATTGGCGTCTATAAAATCAAAGACTCTACGCGAATTTTGGATCAAATTGTTGTAGGCATTGCGAACCTGCTGCACTTGCTGGCGTTCTGCTTCACTGTCAGCTAACTCCGCCCATTGCTGGAAATCTTGTTCCACAGGCTCGATAGATTCTTCAAATTCCTCTCTAGCATCGTCATCGTCGGCAAGGATTCGATCTGGCACTTCTTTGAGGGCGCGAAAAGTTGCCGCTCGTACACGTTGCAATAGCAGACTGCGCTGGTAGTGATTTTGAAGGTTATCTTCGCTGGCGTGCCATTGAGCGATCGCCCACACAGTCACCCCACCGCTTGCCAGTGCCAACAATGCTAAACCACTAAATATAGTTAATAGTTTCTTCCGTAGGTTCATTATTGGTCATTAGTCATTTGTTAGTAGTTAGTAGGAGAGCCATTGCGCCCTTGCGGGTTTCCCGCGTTGTAGCAACTGGCGTGCGGTTTTTGTTGATCATCTTGCCGTTCAAACTGATAATTTATCTTCTAAACCCGCCCGTACAGTAGTTAGTGGTTGGTTGTTTATTACTCCCTCCTACTGTCCCCTGTCCCCTGTCACCTATCTCCTACAAACTCAAACCAACCCAACGCCAGTAACTGTAGTAAAACAACACCATAAGTCCTAGATGAACAGGAAGCAGTGCTGAACTGAGGCGTAGTAAGTCGGTGGGTTTGTAAGTTTGGCCTTCGAGTTCTTGAAACATTAGCAGTGCTTTGGAACTGACTGGAAATGTCAAACAGTAATCCATACCAACGGTGCTGATGAACATGACTGCAACGGGGTTGAGTTGTAAACTGTTGCCCAGGTAAAGCAAGGCGGGAACTAATGCTGCTGCCCGTGCTGTGTGAGAAGTCATATAAATATGGGATGTCAGTGAAATAAATGCCAGTGACGCCAAAATTAGCGATCGCGAATCTGTGTTAGCAATACTGCTGATCGTAAAAAGCTGATCGATAATCCACTGTGCTGCTCCTGAGTCAATCAGTGCTCTGCCTAAGACTAAAGCTGCACCCACAAAAATTACTAAATTCCAGGAAACAGATTTGAGTCCCTCTTTCCACTTCAAAACTCCTATTCCTGGCAAAGTTAAAATCAGTGCTCCCACTACTGTTACTGTGGCAATCTCAAATCCATGCCATGCTTCTGTTAACCACAAAGCAATCATTATTCCCACCACAATCAAGGTTATCCATTCTGAGCGAGAGAGTGGTTTACTCTTGCCTTGGGAAATATGTAACTCCTGATTGAGGCGTGCTTCATCTAAAAATAAACGCATGATTACCCAGCATGAAGCATAGCTAGCAACCACACCAAAAGGTAAACCGTAAATTACCCACTGAGTAAAAGAAATTCGTTGTTTGGTTATTTGCTGAAGTAAGTCATTGGCGATTAGGTGTGAACCTGCACCTACTAATGCCACAATCGTTGACACTAAGATGATAGTGGGCATTAGTAATGCTAAAGCACGAATGATGCGGCGATCGCTCGTGGCACTGGTGATGCTGCGAAACACAGGAATTGCCACAGCAGCCCTACCAGAAGTAGAAGGAATTAAAAAGGACATGGGAATCAATACAGTAACGAGCAACCAAAATACACCCTTTACCGTCTTTGCCCTGGACACAACCAATTGCGTAAGCCTTCCTGCCAAACCAGTTTTTTGCACTGCCCCACCCAGCACAAAAGCTCCAATCATTAACCAGACTACATCTGACGCTAAAGCATCAAAAAGTTGTTCTTGAGAGGTGCCGCCCACCAGAACCAACAGCATCATCGTAAAGAGGGCGATATAATCGGCACTAATGGAGGTAGTTGACCACAAAATTGCTGCTAGCAAGAAGGCAAACAAAGCCAAACGTGCAGGCTGAGGCAGCGAAGAGGGTAACAGTACGGCAATACCAGCGATCGTAGTCAGTGCTAAAGGTAATACCGCATCGACAACCCAGCGAAACTTTCGCTTTTTGGTCTTTTTGCCAGAAGCCTGATGCTGAGTACCTGAAGCAGTAGTTGTAACTTGCTGCAAGCGTTTTGCATCAAATCGACTCCAAAGGCTTGCCTTGTCTGATTCAGTTTGCCTGGATACAGATTTAGAGGCAGAAGCTTTTGTCATTTTTATCTTTGTTTTAATTTGTCAAAATTCACAATTTATCTTGGTTTTAGGTTAAGAAAATGTGTCCTAAGGTTAATAAAAGGTTATATGTTGCAAGTAATATACTTAGTTTTACTGTTACAGCATTACTACCCGTAGAGAGAATTGAGAAATATTTTACCTATCGTTGGAATGAAACTTTTAAAAGTGATCTGGAATGTTGGCAAACAGAGCTTCTTGCCTGCCATTGCAACTGTGTTGTTACTAACAGCAGAGACTTTAGCATCTGAAGTAGATGAGGGGAGCTATTCTTCAACAAGCACTCCATCTGTATTTGTAAGCCAGAATATTAACCATGCAGATTCACTCACCCAAATCAATGCTGTATCCGATTTGGCAGAGATTCTACCAAGTGATTGGGAAGCTCAATATCTCCAGTCATTAATGCAGCGTTATGGTGTAACTGAGACAGATAATACCTTTGGTGGCAACCGAGTTATGACTCGCTATGAATTTGCTGCTAATCTTTGGACAACTATAAATCACATCAACAAATTGATACTCGCAGGAAATTCTAAATTAGTTGCTCAGGAAGATTTAGAAACCCTAAAACGCTTGGGTACAGAATTTGCCCAAGAGCTAGAAATTTTGCAAGGACGAGTAAAGCGTCTAGAAGCTCATGTGTCATCCTTAGAGGCACAACAATTTTCTACAACTACTAAACTTGAGGGAGAAGTTTTGTTTGCTGTTGCAGCAGTAGCAAGTGGTGACAAAGCTGATAATTCAGGTGAACCCATTTCTGACAATCTTACCTTCAGCAACCGGGTACGGTTAAACTTGGATACCAGCTTTACTGGTAAAGATCGGCTGCGAACTCGCTTACAAGCTAGAAATGTTCCTGAATTAGATGAAGCAACGGGAACTGATATGGCGCGT
This sequence comes from Chlorogloeopsis sp. ULAP02, assembly GCF_038404745.2. Lineage (NCBI taxonomy): Bacteria > Bacillati > Cyanobacteriota > Cyanophyceae > Nostocales > Chlorogloeopsidaceae > Chlorogloeopsis > Chlorogloeopsis sp. ULAP02. Next base: position 37,460 of record NZ_JAYKTT020000076.1, read on the forward strand.
TTAGCCTTTCAAGGTGATAGCTCCAACGAGTTTGAAATCAGCCTTTTGGAATATCGCTTTCCAATTGGGGAACAGGTGATGGTTTATTTAGAGGCGGTAGGAGGTGACTTAGATGATGTGGTTGTGGATACACTAAATCCTTATTTGAGTGGCAGTGGTAGCGGTTCAATCTCTCGGTTTGCCCAGCGTAACCCAATTTATCGGCAGGGAGAAGGTGCGGGAGTTGGTATAGTTTACAACTTCACTGAGGCTTTGAGCTTGAGTTTGGGATATGTCGCGGATGATATTAATCAGCCAGAACTGGGGTTGAGTAAGTCGAGGTATGGCGCGATCGCTCAACTTACTCTGCAACCAAGCGAAAACACTGGAGTAGGTTTAACTTACATCCGCTCTTATAATAATCAGGACACGGGTACTGGCAGCCGCCGCGCCAACGATCCTTTTAACGAGCAAAGTGATGCCATTACTGCTGACTCCTTTGGTTTAGAAACAGCGATCGCTCTTAACCCTAGCTTTACTCTTACTGGTTGGGTTGGCTTTACTCTTGCCACAGCCGAAGACTTGCCTAACGAGCCAATGGCAAATATTTTTAACTGGGCGCTGACTTTAGCTTTTATTGATGTTGGTACAGAAGGAAGTATTGTGGGAATAGCGATTGGACAACCACCCAAAGTTACAAGTAATGACTTTGAGGTTGCAGGTGAGGCATACAAAGATGAAGATACATCTTGGCATCTAGAAGCTTTCTGGCGCTACCAAGTTAGTGACAATATTGCCATTACTCCGGGATTGTTAGTGGTTACCAATCCAGAAAGCGATCGCGACAACAACACAATCTACATCGGCACAATTCGTACAACATTCAGCTTTTGAAGCAAAAATCACATTTCCTCTTTCCTACCTGCGGTAAGTGCGTAGCGCCTACTGGCTCCTGTCTTGAAAATAGGAAACGGGGAACTCTTAACAGGGAACAGAAAAAGAAATATTTTCATGCCCTCGTTGTGGGTTATTTGCCCGTGGGAGTCTGACTTGAAAGAGGGTGTAGGGGTGTAAGGGTTTGGGAGTGTAGGATAAAAAACCTTTTTCATCACTAAAGATGAAAGAGGTTTCATCGGGGCTACCTTATTTCTTGAAAGCGTTGTGGATGAACAGCCTGTAGGAAGCTAGCTTGATATTATTCCTTTTGGCATACAACCATCTTATTACAAGCAAATCTCCTGGCAGATATACCGTTATTGAGCTTTTGCTACACCTATAATTATGGTTTTGCGAAGCACCTAACAGAGAATTAACCACTCTAGATTAGGAATGCAAAATACTTATACAGTAAATGTATTAGCGCCACAATACACTTACACAAAAATATAAAGACTACTAAGGATAATGGATATGTATCTCAAGAGAGTATCAGTTAAAAATATAGAAAGCGATACAAATGTAAATCAGGCAACTCAAAGTGAAATAAAAGTAGATATTGTTCAATTCGATAAATTTATTCAACCTGATATAGTAATTGCTCTTGGTGGTGCCACCATCAGCTTCGTCATGATTTGGGCAGGGGCTTTACTAGTTCTTTCCAAGATGAGAAGAGTAGCCGAAGATAATAAATTTTATTTCTCGGTCAATTCCTTACAGAAAGTACCCTGTAAAACTTGTCATTACTTTTCCAATAATTATCACCTGCACTGCGCAGTACAGCCTTCTATTGTCCTCACAGAAGAAGCAATGAATTGCAGCGATTACTGTCCTAAATGTATAAATTTTGCTAGCAAAAATAATAATAATTGAAAATAGGATTTAGGGGCTAGAGGTTAGAGACTAGACAAGCTAAGATTTTTCATTCATGTTGGTGTGTGCAGTTGAGCAAGGGTTAATAAGCATCAATTTTTAATCACTTTTCTTTGTCAATCACTCTTATAAAAGATTATTTTCAGATTTTTACCCAAATTCATATATGTAAAGATAGATACCTTATATAATTGAGCTTCTAACTATAGAAAGAATATTCCTCTGACTGTGGATAGTTAACTTAGCCAGAGTAGATTTGGTAATTTAGGAATATCAAAGAACGCACTGGCAGAACTTTAAGACCGCTTTAGTTCTTTGTGGTAGTTTGAAGTCAAGCGATGCTGTAACTACCAACAGTGCATATACGACAACGACATAGATGGTTGTAGGGTTTGCTCGCTTAACTCTACTTTATCAAGGACGGGAGAAAGTTTTCCTCCAAAGCGGTTGGAGTTCGTGAACATCTAGGGTCTATCAGTAGCTATTTAAGCCCTTAGAAAACAATATCTCACAGTTATCTTATTCACGCAGATTAAGGAGTCAAGATCATGAATATTCTTGCTTGGATTGTGTTAGGTCTATTAGCGGGTGCAATTGCTAAAGCTATTTATCCTGGTTCTCAAGGAGGTGGCATTCTTAGTACCCTAGTCTTAGGAATTATTGGTGCATTCATTGGTGGAACCTTGGTTACATTACTGCAAACGGGAACCTTTGCGATTACATCTGCAACCCTAAGCATTCCTGGCTTAGTTGTCGCGGTACTAGGTGCCATTATTGCTATTTTCTTGTATTATCAATTTGCTCGCAGAGCTTATTAAGTAAATGTAAAACTGGCTTTGTTTAAACCCCCGACTTCTTTGAGAAGTTGGGGATCTTTGTTTTTAGTTAAAATCGTGTTTCATACTCAACTACTGCTCTGCTCTCATCGGCTAAATTTGTGGAACCTCGCAAAAGAACTTGGTCATTGAGGCGGTAAATTATGTTGTAACGGAAGGATTCGTTGGCAGCAAAAACTCGCGATATGGAAGCAGAAAGATCATCAGAAATACCAACAACCGCCTCTGCTGCTAAACCAAGCACTGAAACATTTGATGCCGGATTGGTTATAACGGTAGGAAATATCCGCAAATCTCTCAAACCGATCGCCTCACCAAATTGACTAATGGTTCCTTGCAATCCTGGAAACAAAGTAGAACCAGCTATAGTCACAATTCCTAAGCCCGGATCGGATTGTCCCAGCACATTCAAAAAAGAACCTCCGATTAAAGCAATAATTTCCGCTTCACTACGAGCAGGTTCACTAGTTAATTCTAAATTATCAGCCAAATCGCTAGCAGGTCCTTGTACTCTGGCTTCAACACGAACAGTGTTTAAAGTACCGAAATTGATGGCAGAAATATCTTGAATTTCGCTAGAACCGGCTGTAGCTGGTAACCGACTGCCGCGAACTTCAGGTACAAAAGTTACTAGCCGAACATCTAAAATGGGGTCAAAGCCAAGATTAGGAGTAAATGTCGCCGTTTGTTCGTAACCGCGAGCCAAGCCAAATTGAGTCACAAATAAATTGACTTGCCCACGTCGAAGACTAATTGTTCCTTGAGGGCGAGGTTGAGCTAATGTGCCATTGAGGATAATATCACCTTCTGCTACAAAGTTGAAAAGTGGCTCGGCGGTAACGCGAACATTATTTTCTAAGAACACCTGTAAATCTGCAAATTGTATAGGTGGAGGAGCAGGAGTTTCGTCAGTAGGCGTTGGAGGAGGTGTTGTATCTGTTGTAATTTGAGTGGGTGTTGCACTGGTTGCAGTTTGGGCAGCACTTAAACCAGTAATTCTTTCCCTCAAGGATATCTCGCCATTACTTAAGCGAACATCTCCACCAATTTGTGGATCTCTTGCTGTTCCGGTAATGACAATATTCCCAGTCACTCCGCCTTGATACAATTGCGGAAGATTTAGTCGCAGATTTTCTGATGTAATTGTGAGGGGATTTGTTGCTGCTTCTTGTTGAGCATTTTGAGTGGCAAAAATAGGCAAAATTCCCTTAGCAGTCAATTGTCCTCCCCTGTATTCACCTTGAAGTTGCTCAACGGTGAAGCGATCGCCTGCAAAGCGCACCGTTCCAGTTACATTTGTCAGTGGTTCGGGCAAATTTTGCACGTTCAAAGTCGCATTTTTAATTGTCGTAATCCCACTAATCACTGGTTGCTCTAATGTGCCTTGAACTTCTACATCTACTTGCCCTTGACCTTTTACCCAATTAAATTGATTAGTAAAGGCGTTAACCACCGCTAAACCTTCATCTTGTACGTTAGCCTGGATACTAATTTGGTTACTATCAGGTTGAACGGTAGCGAAAGGTAATCCAAAGGGTAGGCTGCCTGTAATTTGCACTGGTTGTGTACCCGTGCCTGCAATTTGTATAGTACTGCCAAAATTTAAGCGAGCGTCGTTGTAATTGAAGCTAACTTGTGCTGTGTCTACAGATTGTTTATTGACAGTACCATTCACCAGACCGATTTCCCCAATTGCTCTGGGATTCTCCAGATTGCCTCCTAGAGTGACAAGGGTATTCAGTGTCCCCGTAATATCTACAGGTAAATCAGGTAAAAAAGGTTTTATAAGTTCTACTGGCAACGCTTCTGCTCGTGCTTGTCCAGAAAGTTGCTCTTGACTCAATTGTCCACTGAAAGCCAGGAGTGAGCCATTCAAATTTGCTCGCAGGGGTAGTAGCGTCAAAACTCCATCTGCAAAATTACCTTGAGCAATGACTTGATTGATATTGTATTTACCCCATTCCCAATCCGAACCTGTTAGATCAAAACCGACATTCAACCCTTGCTGCAAAGTGCCGGTGACTGCTATGTTTCCACTAATTGTCCCTGTCAACTCCGCCAGTGTTGGTATTCGAGCCTGTTGTTGCTGCTCCTGGCGCTGTTGGGCAACAATTTCTTGAATTTGCGAGAAAAAGCGCAATTGTGTGAGTAAAGGCGCATCTGGTAGACTTACAGGCTGAGTTTGTAGTGCTTCTGCTCCCGCTAAATCTGGAGTTTCTAAGCCAGTGGCTAAGTCTTGAACACCAAAGATACTTACTGCTTGCAATACTTGCTCTATTCTGGCTTGGTTGAAGCCAAGTTGAAATTGTAACGGGCGATCGCCAATAGTTGGCAACTCACCACTGAGGGAGTAAAGCCCTTCACCTTGGCGGATTTGGCCTTGTTGTAAAGTAAAAGTACCATCAGCAAAACCGATACGCCCTCGAAATTCATCGGCGCTGATTCTGCCGATTCTGGGTTGGGCGATCGCCACATCTCCTACAAATGTATTGTTGGTTAAATTAACGACTAAATCTCCTGATATATTTCCGGAAACAGGTCTTAAATTTGCACCAGGTGGAACGAAATTTTCCAGCACAGCTACAGGAAAATCGCGAATATTAACAAAGAGATTTTCTCCTTCAGTTCTGCCAGTTGCTACAGCGCGATCGCGTTGAATTAAAAATGAAAGTGGGCGATTATTAGGGCCAACAGTAAGGGCAATTTGGTCTTGTTTGCCAGTTAGCTGAAGTCGTGTTCCTTGTTCTGGCTGAAAATTTACTTGCCCTGTGAGCAGCGGCTCGAACGCCACTCCATTAACTGCAAAATTCCTTAAGCGAATATCTCCAGAAGCGATCGGAGTATTAGGAGTACCCGTAAGTTGTCCAGTAAAATCAACTAAACCTGCCAGTGCGACATTTCCAGGCAGGTTAACAGGAAGATTTTGCAAATTAAAGTTGCGCGCTCGGACATCCAAGTTGAATCCCGTAACTTGGGGCGTTTCCTCCACTTGAACTGCTACAGTACCCGCAGCCCTCAACCCTGGTGCAGTCGCCTGTAAAATTTGCAACTGCTCCCCATTCCATTGAAATTGGGCGCTCAAAGGTTGTTGCAGTTGGGCTAAACCTTGGGAAAAGCGTACTTGCCCTGCGGCTTGAATGTTGGAGAGTTGGAAAGTTTCAGTAGTTCCACTTGCGCTGACTTCACCATTGAGCCTTCCCCGCAATTGTGGCGATAAAGTATTGAGTTGAACTTGGGAAATATTAGCTAAAGCTTGCCAACGTCCGTCATCTAAGCGAATATTTCTTAAATTTACCGTGCCACCTGCTAAACGCAAGTTTGCCTGCCCTGCGGCTTGAATATCTGAAAGTTGAAACGATTCGGTGGTTCCTAGTAGATTCAAGTTAGAGCTAACGATTTGTCCTGGTGGTAAATTTTGTGCCACTTGACTCAGTGGAACTTGGGAAGCATTGACAACTGCTTGCCAACGACCGTTATTGAGCCGAATATTACTGAGGTTAACACTGCCTTGTGCCAATTTGACATTTGCCTGTCCTAAGCCTTGAATGGCTGAAGGTTGGAAAGATTTTGTCGTTCCAGATAAAGCAAACTCACCGTTTAAAACACCTTGATACTGAGGTGGTACTTGGGGAAGACGACTCAACTGAATGCTATTTGCGTCTAAAAAAGCTTGCCAGTTTCCTTGAGCAAGGCTACCTCTAGCTTGGACTGTACCTCCTGCCACTTTCAAAACACCATCTTGGAACCGGACAACTCCTGTGTTTTCGATTAAAACTCCAACTTTACCGGAGTAGGTAGCACCAGGTGCTTGCAATTTTACCGCTGTTTGGAAATTACCAGGAACACCAGAAACTTGGGCGTTTGCGGAAATATTGCCAATCGTGAACGTGGGTGCAGCTTCGTAGATTTTAGCGATCGCATCTCCAGGTAAATTCTGTGCCTGCAAATTGAAAGCAATCTTGTTTTGAGTTCCTATCCCCACTCTACCGTTCCCAGTAATTTTTCCTCCGACTGTTGGCGTTGCTTGAATATTAGAAAGGACAAGTTCCTCAGGAGTTAGCCGCAAACGACTGCTGATATTACTAAATGTCAAGCGGTCAATTTGAGCAGGTTTGATAGTATTAATGCTTCCTGTCAAAATCGGTTTTTGCAGTTGTCCTTGCAATTGCAAATTGGCTTGTACAGTTCCAGCTGTTGGAACTGGTAAGTTAACATTTAATGTGTCTAAAAGATTTTTAATGCTGGCTGCTTTCACCTGAGCGGCAAGATTGAAACCAGTTTCGGTATTTAACTTGCCACTGGCTTGCAGCGGAATACTGCCATAACTTGTATTTAAGTTTTCTAGTGCAATTGTTTGTCCCTGAAATTGCAGTTTACCTGTAGTATTACTTAATGCTCTGGGGACATTAGCAATTTGTGCAGTTACTTGATTTAAACCAACAGTTCCAAACAGAGCAATCTCTGGTTGAGTAGGTTGAACTTGGACTGTTAAATTACTATCTAAACGACCACCTTGTAAGTCAATTGGCAACTCTATCAATCGAGTCACATCAGAGGCGAGCAGATTAGAGGAATTAATTTTGAGATTAGTTTGATTTGCTTTTAAATTCGTCTCTCCAGCAATTCGTAAATTTCCTCCTCTCCTGGGTTGACCACTGAGTGTAAAATTAACTCGCTGATTTTGATCTAAAAAATTAGCTACACCATTGACTTGAGTTAACCCAACAAAAGCTTTAGGTTTTTTTGGCTCAGAATAGGGAAATAACAATACATCAGCATTCTCTACCCGAATTGATTCCAAATCAGTTCTAAATAAACCGACTCCCTCTTCAGGTGGAGTTTTAATTTCTGTTGTTACCCAACGGCCTTGTTGATCCTGTGCAATATAAACATTAGGTTGAACTAAGGTAACATTTAGCTTTAAAGTTCGATTTAGCAACAGTTGCCACGGATTAAACTGCACTTCGACAGCCCTAGCTCTGAGATTATCTGGATCTGTGGCTGTAGCAGGTACTGATGACGCACCAAAGCGTAGACCATTAAAGGATATATCTTGGACTTCTCCTACCTGCACAGGACGCCCAAGTAACTGCTGGATGTTCTTTTCTACTAGCGGTGCTAACCTTTCATTAATAAAAATCCAAGCCCACAATGCGCCTCCCACAGCACCAGCAAGCAAAATCACACCTATAGCCATACTGTTACGACTTAACAGGAGGAGTCGTAAACGCCTGTTGAAACTCGATTGAGGTTGGTTATCCCGATTTGGAGAGCGTGTCATCTCTCATATCTCTAAAGGAACAGTTCTAGGTAATGCCAAGCCGTATATCGCTCGGCTTACATTTTGACAGATTTAGAACACATCTATCAAAAGCAGAGTAAGAAGACAAGGCAAATAAAACTAATTTATTTGATTATTTGATGACGTTTACAGATGTTCCTAAAGTCACCAGTTGAAATAATTCTTTAATATCTCTGTTGTACATTCGCAAGCAACCGTGGGAGATTGCTTTACCTACTGTTTCGGGATTAGGAGTACCATGGAATCCAACCCAATTTCGTCCATCAGTCCAAAAACCAATCCAATAATTTCCTAGAGGATTTTCTGGTGTTCCTCCTTTAATTTCTTTGCCTGTTATCGGGTGAATCCACGTAGGGTTTTGTAATAATTGCTGTACTTTAAATCTTCCTGTAGGAGTTTCCCAGTTACGGCGACCAATTGCGATCGGGTAACTTTTAATCAAATTTTTACCTCGGTAGACAAATACTCGTCGCCGACTCAGATTAACTTCTAATCGAGTTGTTTGAGTCTGGGTTTCATGAGCATCTGGCAAGAGAAATATTTGCTCATACGCCCAAGAAGATTGAGGAAAAACCAAGTTGAGCAATACACCTAGTATCAAAACTAAATAAATAGGTTTATTCTTTTTTTTCTGCATTTTTCTATTAAAATTAGACTGGTTATGCTGTGAATTTTGTTATTCTCCGATTTTCGTTGATTAATGGGAATTTTCTGGATAATTATTTCTTAAAAAATAGCTATTGTCATTTTATTCTTAATCAAACTTTAGATAGATAAATAGTATTATTAGTATTTCTACACTTGAACGAAACCTTTAATTTTCAATTATTCTGCCCATGTTTTTGGTCAGAAAGTGTTGGCAATTCAAGATTTGAGCTACTACAAAAATATGCAAGTAATATCTACGAAATTATTTTGCTATTTTTTGCAAAGGCTCTTAGATTGAATACACAAAATTTAAAGCAATTGCTCAAATTTTATCTAAGGGAGGTTTCATTCATGAGTACAAAAAATACCAAGAATTTATTCACAAACATTGCTACTTTGATTGGTGTTACTGGTGTTAGTGCTTTGTTTACCCTTCCAGCCAAAGCCGAAATCAATCTAAATCCTGCCAATATTGCTCAAGCGACTCCAGGTACAACTCAACCTGGCACAACTACTCCGGGTGTCACTCAACCTGGCACAACTACTCCCGGTGTCACTCAGCCTGGCACAACTACTCCCGGTGTCACTCAGCCTGGCACAACTACTCCGGGTGTAACCCAACCTGGCACAACTACTCCGGGTGTAACCCAGCCTGGAACTACAGATACTACTAACATTGACGACGAACCTACCCCTGGTGCTCAACCTGTGCAAGATACAACTACACCAGGAGGCGTTCAACAAGATGATACAACTACACCAGGAGGCGTTCGACAGGATGATACAACTACACCAGGAGGCGTTCGACAAGACGATAATGATAATGGTGTAAGGGCTTTGTGGTAATTGCCTGAATAATATGGCAGTTGTCAGGTAGCTTAGGATAGATATTAACTGATGATAAAAGCTGGACATTAAGAGAGTTTCAAGCCTGTTTCTTGTTCCCATATTCCTTGCGACAACAATCCCCCTGTACTTTCTGTTTTTGGCAGAGCAGGGGGATTATTTTTAGCGGTGTGGTGTTAAGGTAGCACGGCTGGATCATCGTCAATCGAGAGCAGGAATTTGATCAAGTCGGTTTGCTGTTGTGTAGTAAAACCTGCTTGTTTATCAACCCAGTATGGATGTCCTTGACCGGTTATATTTGATCGCTGTAAGTCGGAATTTGCTTTGTTAGCTGCAACCATAGGCTCACGCAGGTTACGATCAACTAGCGATCGCAAGCTAGCTTCGGCATCTGGTACAATACCACGCATCAAAGTACCTGCCATACCCAATTGTTGGGAGTTCGCAACGACAAAGTGTCCGTTTTCGTCTTTTTTGAAGGCTTCTCGGCTAGCGGCAACTCCACCATCATGGAGATAAGGTGCACTGAGGTATAGCCCAATCAAGTTTTGCACTTTATAACCACCAGCAGGATCACTAATAGCATAGGCTAGCTCAATATCTTCCTGAGGAGTGATATCTGTAGGTATTGACAGTACAGGTGGATTAGATGGCAACGGTACAGGTATGTTACTTGGATAAGTATCTGGTGGTGCAAACTGTTCAGCAATGGACTGCGATGCTGGCGCTCGGTTACCTTGAGTTTTTACCTCTTGTACAGAAATTACTTTATGGTTGGTAAAGTACCTGCCACTATGGCAATCATTACAATTAGCCTGCGTAAAAATCTTTGCTCCACGCTGGAGAGTTGCAAGATCAGCAGCTTCGTGAGGGGGTGGTGCTAAGGTATTTTGCCAAGCTGACATCCCATTGAGTTGAGCAGCCACAGGTAAACCAGGAGTCACTGCCATTAATCCATTTTGCATGAACATCGAGCCCTTGGGGTATTCTGGCATCCGAATCGTGCTGTTGATACCAGGTTCTCCAGGTGTAGGATCTACCTTGTCTAAAAATTCGGAAGGTTGCGCTCCTTCTGGAAGACGAAATTCAGATTTGGAAGCGTTTTGCAGCATTGTCCCCAAATAGATTTCTTTATCTATGCCTAGTACTTCTTCGCTGGTATCCGCTGTTGTTGTTGGATCTGCATTCAACCCAAATACCGCATTATTTAATGTGGTTAATCCGTGGAACCAACCAATGGAAGCAACACCACTCCAAGCATAAGGCCAAGAGTCGTGGGTGTAAGAAGATGGGATCTGAGCCGAGTTATTTTTTAGATCGCCATTAGAAACAAAGTTACCAGGGGGCCAAGATAGAATCGCTTTATCGACTTTGTCTTCCATGATTTTAGAGTCAGGAAGAAATGCTGTTTCTCCGTTCTTGTCGATATAGGTATGCTTTCCAAGGGGAATTTTTGTGGGATTGACATCTGTCTGTCGAAACAGAGCGGCTGAATTACTAGCCATTGCAATTAATGGCCCCAAATTAACGTCTGTATTAATTGCACCTTCTAATATACGCCCAGTTTCTTGATTGACTGTGGCATGGCATAAAGCACAGGTAATACCTACTCGCGGTTGGGCATGATCGATATTGAGGGTAATTCCTAAGGGAAACAAGGAACCCTTAGGTACATCTAAACCGGTATTGAGTACTGTACCTGCTTGGAAAGTGCGATCGCCAACGGTGATATCTTGGTCTAAGGGAATTTGAAGATTGGTAGTTTGTTTGCCCCTCAAAGCTAGTATTGCTTTGGTGATGCTACCCAGATTAATCGGGCCATCCAGAATGCCAACTATATCTGTAAACAGATATTCATTGCCAAAGGTTTCTTGATAAAAAGCATCACGTCCAAGGTTGATTAACTCTTCAGTAATTTCAACTGCACCATTCTCAGCAGAAAGGGCTTCACGTCCTTTTTCTGTTTGCAGAAACTTCTTCGCTTCTTCTTTGCTAACTACGTAACCCAGCACGTCATAGGAGCCAACTCCTCTGGGTGCAGATTTTGTGATTGGAGTATATGTCTTGTTGACTGAAGGTGGTCTTCCTGGCAAAGTTATTTCTAATTGAAAACCCAAAAAGCTAACAAAAAGAAGTAAAGAGATTAAGATAATTATGCTGCGTAATCGCATAGCTTTTTCACTGTGATTTGACTATCAATTGCTACAGTGAATCCTTGCAGTTATTGGTTGTGTTTATGTTCCATTCTCATTTGTTTGAAGCCACTGTTGAATAGATTCACATCTTGCATCAGTTCCATTAGCCTACAAACCCTCGTTACCAGGTTCAACCTGGTAACGAAAATTACTATACTTATTGCCCTTGAGCCACTTTAATTGTGTCTAAAGCTGCAATGACTTTTTGTGAGACGTCATCAGGCAAAGGCAAATAACCTAATTCTTCAGCATATTTGTCGCCTTGAGACAAAGCCCACTCAACCACGTTTTTCATTGCTTGTGCTTTGGCAGGATTATCATACTGCTCGTACAGCAGTAACCAAGTTAAACCAACAATTGGATAGGCTTGCTCTCCCTTTGGATCTGGAACTAGGAGTGCGAAATCTTCAGGAATTTGAGCGCCTTCAATTGCACTAGCAGCCGAACCAGGTTCGGGCGTAATATAATTACCTGCTTGGTTTTGAATTACAGCCATTTGCATTTTGTTTTCTCTAGCATAGGCGAATTCTACATAACCAATAGCTCCTTGAGTTTGTTGAACTTGAGCGGTAACACCTTCATTGCCTTTAGCGCCAAGACCTGTTGGCCACGAGACGGATTTACCGGCACCTGCTTGCCATTGTGGACAGGCAGCTTGGAGGTGATTGGTAAATACAAAAGTTGTGCCGCTACCATCAGAACGATGGATGAAGGAAATCGGAGTATTGGGTAAGTTGACACCAGGATTTTGCTGTGCAATTTGAGGATCATTCCAAGTTTTGATGTTGCCTTGAGCAATTCCGCAGTATGCTTGTCGAGATAGCCTTAAATTATCTACCCCAGGAAGGTTGTAGGCAAAGACAAGCGCGCCTCCTGTCATTGGCAATTGAAGTGGGCGTCCCCGTTGTGCGGGAAACTTCTCACGTTCTTGTTGGGTGAGTGGCGCATCAGTAGCTCCAAAGTCCACAGTCTGTGCCAAAAACTGATTTACCCCGGCACCGCTTCCAACTGACTGATAACTAATTTGGATATTGGGATTTTGCTTGTTATATTCTGCAAACCAGCGCTGATATAAAGGAGCAGGGAACGAAGCACCCGCACCGCTAATAGATATTCTTTCACCGGGAGCGCCAGGTGTTCCAGGGGCAGTAGCAGTTGGGCTTTGAGGTTGGCAAGAGACTAGCCCGGCTGCTAGCGCAGTTAAAGCAACAGAAGCTGTCCAATGATTGACATGAAAGCCAAAAAAGTTCAAGTGCATTGTTATCCTTGCCTCAAAATTAATTAAGTTTGCTATCGCTCTAAAGTTTCGATACTTATCACAAAACTACAATTGCCCCTTTTGTGCGCAAGGCAGCTTGAGAGTGAGGTTGTCAAACCAGCCCAATAAGAATGCTGGCAAAATTTATCCGACGTCGATGTTCAGCGATCGCCTGGATAAACTCTTGAAAAATAGCGTTCATACCTGGGGTATTTTTACTGAGTACTCTCAACACTCTTAGTATTAAGAGTAAATGTGATTAGAAAGTGACAATTAAATAAGGTTGTATCTATGCGTTTGCATATATAAATATAATTACGGTAAAATAGCTTAATATTAATTACAATAATTCAGTACGTAATTAGAAATAACTGAATACCTACCACTTGGGAATAAGCAACATTAGAGCCTTTTCACAATAGAACAGGGACTAATCCTATATAAGTAATTTTTGAAAAAATTAAACGGAATTTCTCTAACAGTTAGAAAACAAAAGAACTTACACCTATAAATTTTGTGTAAGTTCTTTGATTGAGTAAAAACTACATTATAAGATTCAAGGCATTGGAAACTTTTGATAACAGATTAACCTTGCTGATTTCCAAAGCAGAGACAAATTTAATTACCAGCTTGATTGAGCGGATAACTAACAGGGCTTCCCCCAGCAGATTGTATAGATATTCTTCTAGGGGCGCAAGCTTGTGTAAATAACAAAATGCTAATTGATAAGACAAGTATAAACATTCTGTTCCAGCGCATGTTGTTCAGAGAATTTATTAAACTCTTCATCAGTTCAACTCCTTGATTACAGATGTTCTGTTATCTTTATAGAATTTGCCAATATAAAAGTCGATACAGAAAAGTTAAGGAATTAAAGTAGAAGCTCACTTAACTTAAGACTTAACTTTTACAACCTCATTCTTAACTAAAATAAAATCTTCAATTTTTGACGCGACAACAATTGTTTTTCCATCAATTGAAAGGCAATTCTTTTACCTGTACACCAGCCGTAATAACCATAAGTTGCGGATCTAGAAGCAGTTTTCTCAAAGCCCACAAAGTAAAGTGTAGCGTCAACAATCGATTGACATTTACCATCTGTGTTTGGTAATAAACTATCATTCAGATTAAGATACAATTCAGGCTGTCTCAAAAGTTTATTGATACCAGGGCGAAAGCCAGTGCTTAAAATAATTGCATCGTAATCTTGTGTTACACCATTGGCAAAGATTACGCCTGTTTGTGTGAGTTGCTGAATACTATTAGAGATGACTTGAATATTTCCTTTTTTAATTTGTTTAACAGTACCTCTATCTACCCACGCCACACGTCCCTGATTAACTTCCATATCCATTGCCCCCTTATCTTCTGGATAGATAGAGTAAGCACTCAAATCTAAAGCAAAACGCTGAATAAATTTATCAGTTTCTTTGATATCTGCTTGCAATTCTTCTGGAGAGAAATCTATTGCTCTCTCCATAGCTGCTATTTTGCTATCTGTTGTATATTGATTAAATAATTGTTTAAAATATGACCTACTGCGCCATAACCAATATTGTAGCGAGCGCAGTCTCGGATAAAGAGGAAATACCCAACGTTTACCACGTATTAACATATCTACACGAGCAGCACCGTGTTCATATAAATCTAATGCTATTTCTGCTGCTGAATTCCCTGAACCAACAACTAATACTTTCTGATTTTGATAAGGGATGCCATTTTGATAGGCGCTACTATGAATAATAGTACCCGAAAAATCTTCTTGCCTAAAAAATTTGGGAATTACAGGCTCGTTAGTTGGCCCGGTGCAGATAACAAGAATATTGCAGTATAAAATGTCTTTGGTTGTTTCTATTTGCCAGTTACAATCTGTTTGATTTTGATTATCTGTTTTGCTAATATTTTGTACCTCCTCACCAAAACGAATATGTGAATCAACTTGGAAATGATGTGCATATTCTGTTAAATAGTCTACTATTTCATCTTTCGTCTTAAATGTAGAATATTTTTCCTTTCCCTCAAAAAAAGGTAGAGTAAAGTAAGGATTTTGAGTCACTAATCGGTCATAGGCGTTTTTCCAGATAGTTGCAACAGTTTCACCTTTCTCTATCACAATAAAGTTATCAATACCAAAGTTTTTTAAACTTGCAGCTACAGTAATACCACAAAAACCAGCCCCAATAATGATAATGTCTAGTTTAGCGTTCATAAAATTGATTTTGGTTTTAAATATTAACTGTTATCTTTATAAAATCAGGGGCTTTAATAGTCGATATAGATTAGTTAGGGAATTTAAGCTATTTTCTAACCTACTTAACTCTTGTTCTTGCTTCCTCCTTCCATGAGTTAAGTGTGTAAGTTAAGCTTTTTCTCTCCCAATCTCCTTAACTTTTCTATATCGACACTGCAATAATCAACCTCTATATATAAACAGCAAGACTATTTATATCGAAAGAGTTGATATGAACTTAATAACTTTGTTAGTACGCTCTTCTTGGAAAATTCTGACTCTTGCTGTGTTTATCGGGTTATTAAGTGGAGTTAGTACAGCCGGATTGCTAGTAATAATTAACACTCGTATTAATCAATCATCACTAACAACAATATTAATATGGAGTTTTATCGGACTTTGTTGTCTAAAATTTATTACTAATATCATTTCTAAATATTTGTTAATAAATTTGGCAGAAAAAGCTATTTTAGAATTACGTCTCACGTTAAGTGAGAGAGTTTTAGCTACACCACTATATCATTTAGAAATTTTAGGAAAACATCGGATCTTAGCTACATTAACAGATGATGTTTTAGCAATTTCTCAGACAGTTTATATTATTCCTACTTTGTGTATTGACATAACCATCGTAGTAAGTTGTCTTCTGTATTTATTTTGGTTATCGCCAATAATATTTTTTTTAGTACTTATTTCTTTATTGCTAGGAATAATCAGCTATCGACAGGTTGCATACAAAGCAACATTATTTTTTATCTTAGCTCGCCAGCAAGAAGATAGATTATTTAGCCATTTTCGGACTATCACCGAAGGAACGAAAGAACTGAAACTTCACTTTCAGCGACGACAAACATTTTTAAAGAAAGAACTTAAAGAAACTGCACAATTATCTAGACGTAAAAATGTAGTGGGGATGACTATATTTGCTGCTGCTGCTGGTTGGGGGAATAACTTATTCTTTGTAGTTGTTGGATTGGTAATTTTTGCTCTACCTATTCTCCAAGCTGTCCCTATTCATATTTTATCTGGTTATGCGTTGACTATTCTCTATCTGCTTTCACCTTTAGATTACATTATGAGTGCTATTCCTGCTTTTAGCAAAGCTACTGTCGCTTTAAATAAGGTTGACTCTCTCAAACTATCATTATCCAATCACTGTTATGAAAGTAATTTAATGAATTGGGACGAAGCAGATAATTTTTGTCACCGCTTAGAATTTGTAGGTATTACTCATACTTATCATCAAGACTCAGAAGAGACAGCTTTTACTCTTGGCCCAATGGATTTGACTGTTGCGGGTAGTGAAATTGTTTTTATTGTCGGTGGTAATGGTAGTGGTAAATCTACTCTGATTCAGTTAATCACTGGTTTATACATTCCTGAACAGGGAAAAATTTATCTTAATGGCAAATTAGTAAATGCGGAAAATCAAGAGTGGTTCCGCCAACATTTCTCAGTGGTATTTTCTGATTTTTATCTATTTGATAATGTCTTGAATTTAGATAAAAATATTGCTGACGAGCAAATTTACTACTATTTAGTTAAGTTACAACTTGACAAAAAAGTTAAAATTAACAATGGTATACTTTCTACTACTCTATTATCTCAAGGACAGCGAAAACGTCTAGCCTTATTGACAGCTTATTTAGAAGATCGCCCGATATATGTATTTGATGAATGGGCTAGCGATCAAGATCCTGTGTTTAAAAATGTTTTTTATACGCAGATATTACCTGAATTGAAGAATCAAGGCAAAACTGTAATAGTAGTTACTCATGATGATCAATATTTCTATTTATCAGACAGGATAGTAAAGTTAGATTATGGTAAGATAAACAATGTTTATAATTCTTTAACATCTTCATCTTAAATATTAAATTTTTTGTTGTCTAATATTTTTGAGTAACTCTTTGGTAGTTTTATGCCTTTGTGGAAAAGTAGCTACTAGTAGAAGTTCAATAGTGCGATCGCACGGTTCTCTACCATCTGGACAAAAGACCTAGTAGAGAGTATGGTTGATTATCTGATTACGAGCACGACATAAACGAAAAAACCAGAGAGGTTTCTCAACCACTCTGGAACTGTATTAATTGTTGCATGCGTTTGAAATTGTACCAGGAGTTGTATCGTCTAGGTAACATACAGAACTAGACCGATTCTCGGTTGCTCTGGCTGTACCAAGTTACGAAATTGTACACAGGAAGGATAAAGAATAATACCGTATTTTCCCTGAATGTAAAGTCACCAGGTCTAAAAATTCTGCTGGCTGCTAACGAATGAGTTGGCTGTAATCGCGTGTTTTCATGTAGATGTGGGAGCGCTAGCGATTAAGGTTGCGTTAGCGACTTTAAGACAAAATGGCACATCTTTATTCAACTGTTATTTCTCCAGCTATTGTTTGGTGGGTGTTTGCAGGTGCATTCCTATTTGCTACAGCAGGATATCTGCTTAAGAAACTTAGTCGGCTGTTCTATGTCTATAAGTTCGAGCACGCCCGTAATGATTAAGCTGTTAAGCGATCGCCAAACTGATTCCCAAATTGAGTAATTTCTCTTTTTAATAAGTAAAATTAGGCACTAATGTCTACTATCTACGTCAATAATTCTAACGCGTAGAAACCTGCTTCAATACTTCTGAAGCAGCGGTTCGATATGCATGGGATGAATCTGGTAAATATAAATACTGGAAGACTATATGACTAGTAGATTCTTTCACCAAAGCATACGATGGCACGCCTGGTTAACTAAAAAAGTATTCAAACCAATGAAATTACAATTAGTTTTTCCAAATTGGCGGCGATCGCTGAAGAGTTTTTTTCCGCTCTTGATAATAGTATCATTTTTGACACCAATTTTAATACACGATTTTAATCCAGCAATTGCTCAAACACCCCGCCAGGAAATTCGGGGTGTTTGGATCACGAACAATGATTTTAAGATCCTCAAGGATCGGGCAAAAGTGAAGGATGCTGTCAGCCAACTGCGACAGCTGAACTTCAACACAATCTACCCCGTAGTCTGGAATTCCGGCTATACAATGTATCCTAGCGCTGTAGCACAAACAAAAGGTATCCCTTTTTTGTTTCGAGGCTCAGATGGGCATGATATTCTTGCTGATCTGATTGCCCAAGCTCATCGCCAAGGCTTGCTCGTAATTCCTTGGTTTGAATTTGGTTTCATGGCTCCTCAAACTTCTGAGTTGGCATTAAGTCATCCCAATTGGCTGACGCAAAAGCGGGATGGTAGCGAAACTTCGATTAGTGCTGCTGGTGAAGTTTTATGGCTCAATCCCTTTCGCCCAGAAGTACAACAATTTATCACCAATCTCGTACTAGAAATCGTCACTAACTATGATGTTGATGGCATTCAGTTTGATGATCACATGAGTTTGCCTCACGAATTTGGCTACGACAAGTACACAGCTGCTTTATATAAGCAAGAAACCAAGAAAAATCCTCCGGCAAATCCCAAAGATCCACAATGGGTGCGTTGGCGAGCAGATAAAATTACAGCGTTTATGGTGCAACTCAACAAAGCTGTAAAAGCCAGAAAACCTCAGGCTATTTTCTCTGTTTCCCCCAATTACTATGACTTTGCTTACAAACTTCACCTACAAGACTGGTTGAACTGGGTACAGCAGGGAATTGTGGACGAGTTAATTATGCAAGTTTACAGTTCCAATCTGCAAAATTTTATCGCCAATATTTCTCGCCCAGAAATTCAACAAGCACAGAAAGTGATTCCAACTGGGATCGGGATCATGGCAGGCTTGCGGACTAATCCAATTCCGATCCACAATATTCAGTTTCAAGTGCGCAATGCCCAAGAACGCGGTTTAGGCGTAGCTTTCTTCTATTATGAAAGCCTCTGGGAGTCAGCACCAGAACCTCCTGAACAGCGGTTAGCTGCATTCAAAAATCTCTTCCGCACTCCCGCACTTCGCGCCAGATTATAACAGCCTTTTGATTTGGTGAGGCGATCGCCTCACCCAACTCTAAATCTAAATGTAATCGCACTTTATCTGGATAGATATCTCTTCTCAATTAGGAGCACTCTTACTCTAATTCTCATTACCAGGTTCAATCTGGTAATGAGGGTTTGGAGGCAGCAAGACATCAGCTCACGGAATTCCTAGCAGTTAACAGATTGTTGCATAATTTTTATCATTTTTTTATATTCTTCTGCACTATAATTTAGATGGCTATCTAATTAGATTGGCAGGAAGACATAAAATTATGCACAAGCATGATGTTCTACTTGGAAATGCAGCTAGACGCTTGCGTGTAGGAACTAGAAGACAACAGTTTATGCACAGACACGGTGTTTCGCCTCTAGAAGCTGCTAGACGCTTGTGTGTAGATCAAAGCAATCTGTATATGGCTTTGCAAAAAGGACAAATCCCCACCATGAGAAGGAACGGACGAACTTTATTGAGTCATGGAGCTTTAAGGGAATATCAAGCGAGAAAACACCTTAGAGGCACTTATCGCTACTAAAGTAACAAAAAACCTCAGCTTGATCAGCTGAGGCGATTAGGAGAATTCAAGTTACGATGATGGGAGATAATAAAATTTAGAATTTTGGATTCAAAATTGCTTTGGTGCATCTGGGTTGTATCAATTTTCAAGTTGATATGGCAATACAGCAATGAAAAAATCTTAGCTCATAGCCAGGCAACCAAAGTCAGAAGCATAAACAAAAAGCCATATAGCTGTACCTATTTTTCTCAAGCCCTTACCAAACGTGCCTGGGCTAGATCGCGTATTAGTGAAGTTTTAGAGTAAATGTAAGCTCTTAAGGTATTAGTCTCTTCACTGCTGAGGGCTTTTTTATCAAGCTGTTCTAATAACTGCTTTACCAAATCTGTATCACCAAGTCCGAGAAGAGTACTGGTTTGGGTTTGTTCAACTACCAACCAAAGTTGACGTAATGTTGTCGAGTTTACAGGGCATACATTCATTACAATCGCTCCTTCTCTAGCTCAACACATAAATTATGTTGTTGAGAATCTAAAGAAAATCTTAAGTTATAAAATCTAAAGAAAATCTTAAATATTACAAAAGTTAATAATTTAGATGTATATCTAAATTGATTTCTCGATCAAAGCGTTCTAACTCTTCTCCTTCCAGCCATGTAAGGGAGCCATATTTTTGATTACCCTCTCAATAATGAATGGATGAGCTGCTGATAGCAAAATACTAGGATAAACAGCCATTCCCCAGCGCGGATGTATGAGTAGGCGACATTTATTTTTAATAACTGGATAACCGAGTAAAGCTTTTACCGCTGCGGTGTCATCATGAGGAAATTTTCCTGGGCGAGAAAATAGGGGATAGCCAGTACGCGGATCGATTAAGTCTGTTAGATAACCGCGATCGCGTAAAATAAAGGCAACATCAATGCCAAACTTCATAAACTTTTCTCGCAGCCTTTGTTTTTCTGCTTCTATTTCTAGGCAACTTTCCACTATTTCATATTTAGATTGCTGTAAAAAAATTACAACCCAAAAAGAATTCTGATTTTTCCAATCTGGCAATATCTTTTCGCAATTAGCACAAATGTACTGGCTGGGAGAATGAATTGAAATTTCAACTGCTTGTGCAGTTGTGCCTATCAAATGAATGGAATAGTCTACAGCAGAAGTGTGAGCCACTGGGTAATTCATTAATCTTATTTATTTTTTTCAAAATCTTAAATTTTTACTATGCTTAGATAATAACTCTTTTACTTTCATAAAAAGCACCAATTTTCTGTTTAAGAACTAGCTATTTCTTGTTATTGTCAATCATTTATTATTTCTTAATCTGAATGTTGTATTTTCTTAACCTCATAATTAGGTAGCATCATTCATATCACCCATGCCACTTCTTTGCTTACAATCACCAAGACGTGCAATTTCCAATCTATCTTGAGATAGAGGGCGTTTGTAGATTGCATAATTTTAGAGAAATGCGATTAGCCCTTCCAAGGTTTTTGTTATATGTGAAAAACCCCCAGCGACAAGAGAGGTTGGGGGTAATCTGGTAGAAAGATTGCGTAAAACTTAATGAGTTGATTAAATGATAATTTGATATTTAAATTGACGAGACAATTAAGGAAGAGGCACTGTCAACAGTAATACCATTTTGGATTTTAGACTTGGATGAGATTGGGAATAACTGCAATGGATATAAGTTGTATTAATGCATATGTCGCAATCTTTTCTAAATTAGTAGAATTAGTCAAACTCTTAAGGTAACTTGAGCATGAATACGTAAAACTGACGCCTCGATGCTGCTGTCAAAATCCATTAATCTAGCTTTAAAGCATTAACTGGAACTTCATCCCAAGAATCAACTGTCCGTAATTGCGCTACCCAACCAGCTGCCTTTTGTGTCTCAGTCAAATTCTTTTGAAATGACTCATGGCAATCTTTGGCTTGGGACTCATTACAGCAGGCAATACAAGCATAAATCATGCCAGATGGATCAATTTGTTCGTTTACCCAAATAGTCATGCTGTATTTCCTCGATAACTTTAGTTGAAAGATAGCTTGCTCCCTATTTAAAGAATACTGTAAAACCGTAAGATGGGTACTTTTTACAACGTAGCAATAAGGGTTTGAGGAAAGTTAGCCAGTGTCCACCCTACAAAAATTGCTAATCTTACTCGCCATATCTGAGACAATCTATCCATTACTGCCACAACTCGTTCCTATTCACCTGAGAATCGGGGCTAGAGAAGAGAGTTTTCTCCGATTTGATACTAATAGGACTTATGCAAAATCCCTCTCAAATCCTCTTGATTCCGTGTCCTCAGCGTTCTCTGCGGTTCATTATTCCATAACTCGTGCGTAAGTTCTGACTAATACTACCCGTATCATCCGCCATTTTGCGAAGCTGTGAAAAAAATATCTAAGGAAATCTGAAAATTTATGAGCAGGATTTGAATGTTTATAAGTCAGGTAAGATAAACATTTTTATATGCTAATTGAGACACAACATCTTACGATTCGTCTTTACCAAAATGATGATGTAGATAGGCTGTTGGGGATTTTATCAGATCCAATCACAATGCGTTATTGGCCACATCCTTTTACACGAGAAGGTGTAGAGGCTTGGATAGCACGTAATTTGGAGAGTTATCATCAGTACGGATTTGGGCGCTATCAAGTAATTTTGAAAGAAACCGGAGAACTAATTGGTGATGCTGGGATTATGAAATCGACATTAATAGGTGAATCTATCAATGATTTAGGATATATCATTCATAATCCATTTTGGGGATATGGCTATGGAACAGAAGTTGCTACTGCACTCAAAGATTACGCGTTCACAAAGTTAAAGCTTGATAGCTTATATGCCAATATGCCTTGGAATCATGATGCTTCGCGACGAGTGGCAAAGAAAATTGGCATGAAGTTTGTGAAGCAATTTGCCAATGAACGGAATAGGAATATACAGACACTACTGTACGTTATATATAACAATCCAATTTAATTTATGAAATTTTGCGAGTTGCTTAGAACTCAAAACTCAGAATTATGTGTCTAAGTTATAATGTGCAGCTTTCTTTTCTTCTGCCTCTTTGCAGTCGTCACCCTGACGGGAAGCCCTCCGCGTCTACATACAACGGAGGGGAACCTCCGCACGACTTTGCCTTCTGCCTTTAAAAAACATCAGCAGGATCAGCAGAATGCATTTTTCGCATCGTACTGACGGCAGAAATCATACACATTATTACTGTTAAAAGAAAGACAGAAACACCTCGTTCGACTGTCATAAAAATAGGTAGCATCGTGGCAGTAGCTGCTATTTGATAAAGCCCCAGTGAAACTATAAATCCTGGAATGAAGCCTAACACAGCTAAAAGTAAAGCTTCTTGGATCAGAACAAGTACTAAATAGCGATCGCTATATCCAATTGCTTTGAGCATGGCGTACTCTGGTAAATTATCGGCAACGTCAGCATAGATAATTTGATAAACTATGACGATGCCAACAATAAAAGAAACAATTACACCCAAACCAAAAATGAAACCGATGGGAGTTGTGTTTGCCCAATAAGATTTTTCTGCCTCAGCAAAACCCTCAGGAGTAAGGACAATCGCATCATCGGGTAAACCTGCTGATAAATTTTTTGCTACTTCTTGTACATCAGCATTAGGTTGCAACTTAATCAAACCTACCTGAATTTCACGAGGATGGCGATCGCTAAATAAAAGTAGAAAAGTGGAATCGCTGGTAATCACATTGCCGTATGCACCAAATGACGCACCCAAAGTAAATAAACCAGTCACCCGGACATTAACATCATTTAATTCAGCTTCAACAATGGACTGCTGTTGATATAAACTGGCAATTGGGCCAAACTGTGGTAAGGAAGCTCGATCAAAAAATATGGTGTTTAGCTTTTGCAGTTGACTGAGGTTTTGATTAACTTCAGCAAGTTTAAATGCTTTTGTTCGTGGATCGGTACCAAACACCAAAATTGTCTGTGTGCGAGAGTTTTGAGGATTTTTCCATTTTCCTATACCCATGTAAATTGGACTCACCGACTCTACACCCGCAAACCCTAACGCCTGGTACAGTCGCTCCCTGGAAATATTTTTGACTGAATACACGCTTTGAAAGTGAGGGTTTACCAGTACCAAATCTGCATCGAGAATCCTTTGTGGAGCTGTGGAACTCTCGAACAGCGACGCTTCAAATCCCATCTGGGCAAAGATGAGAATATCTGCAAAGGCAATACCTATTATTGCTATCAAAAGACGAGTCTTCTGTTTGATCAACTGTCGCCATGCTAAAAGGGTTGTGCGAAAACATTTGCGAAGCATTTACCAGAGATCCCATTTTTGGACAAGTCCTGCTAACATATCTCTTGCAAAATGGATTAAAAACCGGAGAGCTAGGCAAAGGATGGATAACGGATATAACAGATAAGTTACTTGTAAACCCAATACATAAGCTAGTCGTGATATCCGCTACGTAATTTTTTGGCAATTTTGATCTGAAATTGAAGAAAACTGTAAAATCCCAAATTTCATGAATTGATGACTTTTGCTAATCATGAGTGGTTTCCCGCTCCGACTGATTTAACTTTGTTACCGGATGATGTTCACATCTGGCGAATCAAGCTTGAGCGATCGCAACTAGAATTGGAAGGTTTGCTGACAACTCTGTGTGGTGACGAAGTCGCAAGAGCTAATCGATTTTATTTTCAGCAACATCGAGAGCGTTTTATTGCAGGTAGGGGTATTCTCCGTGCTATTTTAGGACGTTACTTGAAGATTGAGCCGCAAGCAGTGCAGTTTAACTATGAAGCTCAAGGCAAACCATTATTAGCTGATAAATTTGCTTCTAGCGGGCTATCGTTTAACTTGTCTCACTCTCAAGATTTAGCTTTGTGTGCGGTTACGACTCACCACCTGATTGGAGTTGATTTAGAATATATCCGCTCTGTCAGTAATGTAGAAAGCCTTGCCCAAAGATTTTTTGCACCTAGAGAATATGCTATAGTGCGATCGCTTCCTCCCGATCAACAGCAACAGGTATTTTTCCGTTATTGGACTTGTAAAGAAGCATATTTGAAAGCAACGGGAGTGGGAATAGCTCATTTGGAGAAAGTAGAAATTTCCTTGACACCAGAATCACCAGCAAAGCTTAATATCAAAGAAGAATGGAGTTTAGTGGAATTAGTACCCGCTCCCAATTATGTAGCTGCAACTGCTGTGGCAGGTTCAAAATTTCATTTGAAGTGCTGGCAATATTGAGTGGATAGTGGTTAGTAGTTAGTGGTGAGCCAGCACTGCGGGAGGGTTTCCCTCCGCAGGTGACTGGCGAACCCGGAGGGTTAGTTAGCAGGGGCGAGTTTTGCTGATGATATGAACGGTTGAAACAGATAATTTATCTTCTAAACCCGCCCGTACAGTGGTTAGTAGTTAGTGGTTAACTCGCGATCGCTCTAAATCCTAAATTTACTTCTCTAACAGCTAATGGCTCGAACAGGTTATACCTTGCCAGTTTTTGCAGTAGCTGCCGCGAAGGCGGCTCTAATGCATCTGCTTGAAAAGATAGACTCTAAACAGTCTGTTGAACTTGACATTCTGCCAGGTACAGCAGAAATTTTTATCTCTCAACTAGCAAGGCTAGAGCCTAAAAGTGCCTTAGCAATCACGCTCAGTGAGCCAGGCGATAATCTAGATTTGACTAGAAATACACCCATCTGGGCTTGGGTGCGGTTGTCTGAGCGACAGTCTCAAGCTTTGGTTTTGGAGGCTGGTGAAGGCTTGGGAAAAACTATATCGGGAGAACCGGCAATATACAGCTACGCCCGCCAACTATTTGATACCAATTTATTGCCATTGATTCCGCCAGAGCAAACAGCAACGGTATCTATTATGCTGCCTGAAGGACGTCACTTGGCACAACGAACTTCTAATGAGGCTTTTGGTATTTTAAAGGGATTAGCATTGTTGGGTACTAGTGGTATCTCTCAACCTTTGTCAGCGGCTGAACACCTAGAAGAATTTCGTTTGTCGTTGGGCGATCGCGTTAAGTTTTCTCCCCATTTAGTCTTTTGTATTGGCAGCAATGGCATGCAAGTAGCACAGCGTTTAGGTATACCAGAATCAGCCATTGTACAAACAGGTAATTGGATTGGTGCATTGCTTGTAGAAGCTGGGTTAAACCAGGCGAGTTCTGTTTTGTTATTAGGGTATCACGGCAAGCTAATTAAGCTCGCAGGCGGTATTTTCAACACATCTAGTCATCTGGCAGATGCCAAACTAGAAATTATCAGTGCTGCTGTAGCTAGAGTTAGTGATGATTTACAGGCAGTACGAGCTGTTTTAGATGCAAAAACAGCTGATGCAGCATACAAAAAATTGGTGGAACTAGGCTTGTCAGAATTAGTATTTGCTACACTGGCTGAAAAAATTAGTCACAAAGCTAGTGCATACGTGCAAAAATACGCCAATGTTGCCGTTAAAGTTGGTACAGTTTTATTTAATCGTCAAGGTGAAATTATCACTCAAGACTCGCATGCAAAAGAAATTTTCATGATTCAGCGATCGCTCTGACTTAGATCCCCAACTTTTTCAAAAAGTCGGGGATCTATAACCTCTCATAAATTGCGTAGCGGATTACTACTAACTATATATACGGGATATACGGGCAGGTTTTATTGATTATCTGGCTGTTCCAACTGAATAATTTATCTTCTAAACCCGCCTCTACTAATACCAATTCTCCAAATTAAGGCTACACATAGTTTGTAGTAGCGCTTAAGCGCAATTACAAACCTTTTTCCATCTGTAGCCAAAATTTAGGGAAATCGTATAACTACTAACAAACACCTATGAACTACCTTCAGGATGGTAATGAAATCTATCGCCAATCCTTTGCCATCATTCGCTCAGAAGCAAATCTGTCTCTACTTGCCCCAGATGTGGCAGACGTGGCTGTGCGTCTTATTCATGCCTGTGGAATGACGGACATTGTGAATGATTTGGTAGCTTCACCAACAGCAGTAGTATCAGCACGTACAGCCCTCAGAGTCGGAGCGCCAATTTTGTGTGATGCTCGGATGGTAGTAGAAGGGATTATCCGACAGCGACTTCCTGCGGAAAATACTGTAATTTGCACCCTTAATCATCCAGATGT
Organism: Chlorogloeopsis sp. ULAP02; assembly: GCF_038404745.2. Taxonomy (NCBI): domain Bacteria; kingdom Bacillati; phylum Cyanobacteriota; class Cyanophyceae; order Nostocales; family Chlorogloeopsidaceae; genus Chlorogloeopsis; species Chlorogloeopsis sp. ULAP02. Next base: position 64,203 of record NZ_JAYKTT020000076.1, read on the forward strand.
GCCGCAGCTGGCTCAGAAATTTGCGACAACTCGCTCTGCTGCCGCCTTAGAATTATGGCGATCGCATTTAGAAGGAGCAGTAGTAGCAATAGGCAATGCTCCTACTGCCTTGTTTCGGTTATTGGAAATGCTAGATGCTGGGGCTGCAAAACCGGCTGTGATTTTAGGCTTTCCTGTTGGGTTTGTAGGAGCAGCAGAATCGAAAGCACTACTAGCAGCAGATAGTCGAGGTGTGCCATTCTTGACATTATTAGGAAGACGGGGTGGAAGTGCAATCGCTGCTGCCGCAGTTAATGCTCTAGCTATGGAACAAGAGTGATGTCGAAACTACGTCTATTTAGCTAACATCAGAGTTAGGCGTAAAGCCTGGTTTAACATAAAAAAGTATTAATTCACCAATTAGAACTGCGATCGCCCCTCGAATGGATTGGAAAGAAATCTCTGGTAACTGGGTGTTACTTCCCCAAAAACCTATCGGTATCATTCATTTTTTAGGGGGTGCATTTGTCGCCACTGCACCTCACATTACTTACCGTTTATTACTAGAAAACACCGCAGAAAAAGGTTTTGTGGTTATTGCTACGCCGTTTGTGAATACCCTCGATCATGCGGCGATCGCAAAACAAGTCCTTCTTAACTTTGAACGTGTCTTAGTACGCTTAGAAGATAGAGGCTTATTAAGCAAAGGCTACCTCCCCATTTATGGTATCGGGCATAGTATGGGATGCAAACTCCATTTACTCATTGGTAGTTTGTTTCCTGTGGAACGTGCTGGTAATATTCTCATTTCTTATAACAACTACGCTGCCCGTGATGCTATTCCCTTAGTAGAACAGTTAAACTCTAATTTTCAGTTTAATGCTAATTTTGCTGTTGAGTTCACCCCTTCACCGTTAGAAACCACGAAACTTGTGCAGGAACGGTACAATATTCGTCGTAACCTACTCATCAAATTTACTAATGACACTATCGATCAGTCAGCAGCTTTAACTGAATTGCTCGAACAGCGCTTTCCAGGCATGGTAACAGCGCAAACACTTCCAGGTAATCATCTCACACCTTTAGGACAAGATGTTAAATGGCAACCAGGCAAGGAATTTAACCCCTTAGATGCGATCGGGCAATGGTTCAAACAAGAAATGTACCGAGATTTGCATCAACTTAAACGCACTATACTTTTTTGGCTCAACCCCCTGTCACCTTTATAATTAGCTTTTTGTTTACATTTATACTAAATTTGGGCAAAGTAGATTGATAGACAGTTAACAAATTACTTCCAACAGCCAATAAGATTACCTGTGGAATTCTAGCTTCCGCTCGTTTATTTACACTTTGGCTGATAACGGTAATCTTTGAAATTACAGGCACACCTATCTCTTATGTTTCAAATTTTAGTAATTGATGATGATCCTGCAGTACAGATTCTCTTAAAAAGAATGCTGGAAAAACAGGGTTATGAGGTAGTAGGTGCTAGTAATGGTGAGGAAGGGATAAAACAAGCATTAATATGTCATCCTGCACTGATCATTTGCGATTGGATCATGCCAGGAATGAATGGGCTAGAAGTTTGCCAGTGTATTAAGGCAAACCCAGAGTTGTCTACTACATTCTTTATTCTTTTAACATCCTTATATTCAGTTGCTGATCGCGTCAAGGGCTTAGATGCAGGTGCAGATGATTTTATTACCAAACCCATTGAACATAATGAACTGCAAGCGCGGGTTAGAGCGGGATTACGCCTACACCAGCTCAGTCGAGATTTACAAATCCAAAAGCAAATTTTAGAAGCTGAATTGGAGGAAGCAGCCGAATATGTACGTTCGCTCTTACCTCCACCCATGACAGAACCTTTGAGAATCGATTTTCGCTTCATTCCCTCCCGTCAACTTGGTGGTGATTGTTTTGATTACTACTGGCTCGATTCTAATTATCTGGCAATTTATCTGCTGGATACTGCCGGACATGGGCTGAGAGCAACTCTCCCTTCTATTTCTGTTTTGAATTTACTCCGCTCTCGTGCTCTTAAAAACTTAAATTACTATCAACCAAGTGAGGTATTGCGAGCATTAAATGACACATTTCAAATTAATTATCAAAATGACAAATATTTTACTATTTGGTACGGAGTTTATAACCGTATCAAGCATCAACTTGTTTATTCTACTGCTGGGCATCCACCCGCAATATTAACAACAGCTAAATCAACTGATATCACCAAAGCAAAACTCCTAAGAACTCCTGGTATTCCCATTGGAATGTTTCCACAAGTAAAATATGTGGATGGTTTCTGCGATATCGAGAAAGACAGTGCCCTCTATATTTTTAGCGATGGTGCTTATGAAATTGCTAAACCAGATGGTATGCTTTGGGGTCTGGAAAATTTTGTGAAAATGGTTGTTAATAGTAATTACCATCTCGATCAAATCATAAATCAGTTAACTGCGTTGAAACAACAAGAATCTTTTGATGATGATTTATCTATACTACAATTGAAGTTTAATTAGCTACATCTTTTAAATATAATCAAATCTAAAAAATTCTATTTGACATTGCTCAAATATAACTTTATATCTTTGTGCTTATTCACTCTTAAATACTTCCGCGCTCTTAAATTCATCTTGATTAGTAAAAATCTCAAATACTTTATCCATACCGGTTAATTCAAATAATATTCTCACCTGCTCATTCATAGAACATACTACTAATTTACTCTCTACTGCTCGCAGAGTTTTAAAAGCCAACACGAGAGCACCAAGTCCAGAACTATCCATAAAGGTTACGTCTTCCAAATTAACTAATACAACTTTTGCCCCACTTTCTAGAGTTTCGGCAATTTTTTCCCGAAATTCCTGTGATTTCGTAGAGTCTAAAATTCCACTTGGCTTAACTATTCTTACTTGAACCGTCATATAATTTCAGTAATTTTTATTGTATTTTAGAATATTCTAAATTTAAAATATATCTCATTTATAAGTTATTTAGTACAATTATTAGCTTTATAAATTAATAAATTATTTAGTAATTTATTAATGACTAAGTAGCAAATAGTAATTGACAATAATTCGCTTTCTTAAAGAAAGTATCCAAGTGTTAATATATTTAGCCATTACTGAGGCGATCGCTAGAGTACTTCTTTTAAGATTCTTTCGTATTGTGAAATCTATACACTGCGATCACGCAGATGCTTTTAAGTTATTGACAAGATAAAGTAATAGATAGATTTACATAAGCTAATTATAAAACCTTTGCATCAAGAAACTTTCAAGCCTGTTTACCGCTTTCTTTTATGTATAGGATAGCTAATTTGCACTATGTATTTATTAAGTCTACTATCTTTAGGCAGATTTATATGTAAAATAAATAATACTACATAACAGTATTTATACTTACTATTTTGCCATGCCTTTTTTAAAAATTTATTTTTTCTCTTTGAATTTTACTATTTCTTAACAAAACTCTTACACTGTTTTCTTCTAGGATTGTATGGGTACATTACCGTTATAACTATAAAAACGCTGCCCACAATATATATGTAAGCTTGTACATCATGATTACAGCAGCAAACTCTACAAATAGGCTGCTAAAGAGCCGTTACAGCAATCGGGGAAGTATTTACTTGTTCGCTCCGATGGTTGACTTCAACGTAATGGCTGAAGTCGGAGAGACTCCCCCCTAACATTGATGTGTTTACGCTCGGTTAAGATTTTCGTAAGTAACTCAACAATTGCATATCAATAAGCGTGTGAGGAGATTTCACTCCTGATTTTGTACAGCTTGAATAGATGTAACTGGATTGATTAACTCTTTTGCTTGTTGACAACAGAATATTAAAATGACAAGTCTATCAAACTTTTACTTAACAAAAGTTGAAAGTGAATTGTTTGTTGCCTGATTATTCATAGTGAAACTTTGTAAGTAACTAGGTCAAATATAATAGTCTCAACCAGAATATTGACCAAATTTGACATATGCTGGTTTTTTATAAGCTTGATAATTATGACCATTAGTGCTTATTTTTATTGATTTATCAAGGTTTTTAAGCTTTTTGCTGCCAAAAATCAAAAGTTTCGATATGTCAGTCCCAACAAAAAGCTAGAGTTAATAACTTTTCAGAAATCTTTTCAAGAAGCATAGTGAGCTGAGAGTTATACAAATATGAATAGAAATAGCCAAAAATATCCTTCCAAGCGGCAACGAGTTCAAGAAACTATTTTATTTAATTTGGCAAAAGGTATACCCACAAGCATAGGTGTCAAATTAAGAAGTTTACTATACCATAATATTTTTGCCAAAATTGGTAAATCTGCTCGTATCCAATATGGTGTGGAGTTCATCGAACCTAGTTGTATTGAAATCGGTAGCAATGTGGCAATTTTTCGAGGTGTTAATATCAATGCCAGCGGACACCAAAATAATAAAATTCATCTAGCAGATGGAGTGGTTATTGATTATGGTGTTGACATCAGATCATTAATAAACACGTCTATTTATATAGATCAAGATACTTTCATAGGCCCTTACGTATGTATGGCTGGGCCTGGCAATATTAAAATTGGAAAAAACTGTCTAATTGCATCACATACTGGCATATTTGCTAATAATCATATTTATTCAGATCCAACCCAATCTATTGAATCTCAAGGCGTAACTCGACAAGGAATCGTGATTGAAGATGATTGTTGGCTAGGTTCTGGAGTAAAAGTTTTAGATGGAGTTACTATTGGTAAGGGTTGCGTTATTGGTGCTAATTCTGTTGTCACAAAAGATATTCCTCGCTTCTCTATTGCTGTGGGTGTACCTGCACGAGTAATCAAAAGCCGTAAAGCAAAGGAATTTATTGACTCTCGATTATAAGGCATCCTGGGAGAGTGACAACCATGTTCTTAATCTTTCTGGGGACTCACCTTGGCTCTGTATAACAACTTGTCACCTTGACGATAACCTATATAACGCACTTTAACTATTTCTCCTGGTTGCACATTTCCATCCATCAATTGGTGAAGTTGGGGATCGTAGGGTAATTCTGCTCCTACAGGTGCGATCGCTTCTACTTGCCACTGCTGTAGAAGTTTTTCCAAAGGTTTCTGTACCAGAGGAACTATGTTAATCGCACTTAACTGTGGGTTTTCTCGTGCTTTGTGAGCAGCAGTAGGAAATTGTAATAACAAAGATTCCAGCAGTTGTAAACTTGACTGCTGGAATTGTTGCTGCAAAATTAAGCGCTGCTGCTCTAGTTGTAATTGCAAGCGATCATATTCATTTTTTAAGTCTGTGATTTGTCGTAACAAGTCCTGATTTTGTGGAACTTTTGCTTCTATTAACTGTTGGCGAGAAAAAGTTGCCACTAACTCCTGCAATGACACTTTTAGTACTTGCGATAATTTAAGCAGCACATCCACTCGCATTTGCTCCACTCCAAATCGTCGCAATCGCAAAACTTGACGTTCTGAAACGCCAGCGGCGCTACTCAAGGCTTTAAAACTAGCAATACCCACTTGTTGCATCAATTTTTGCAACTTTGGAGTGAAATCATTATTATCAGGCATAGGAGCTAGAGGCTAGGGGCTGGGGACTAGAGGCTAGGGGCTAGAGGGTAGAAATAGCGAATTTCTAAATAAATCTGAAATTCCTTTAATTCCTAGTCCTAATCCCTAGTCCCTAGTCCCTAATTCCTTTATTCTTCCAGTAAACTTCTCAACATCCAAGCAGTCTTTTCATGTACTTGCATCCGTTGAGTTAATAAGTCGGCAGTCGGTTCGTCGTTTACCTCCTCTACAACAGGGAATATAGAACGTGCAGTGCGTACAACAGCTTCTTGCCCTTCTACTAGGAGGCGAATCATGTCTGTAGCTTTGGGAACGCCAGGAGTTTCTGGGATGGAGCTAAGTTTGACAAACTCGCTGTAGGTTCCCGGTGCTGGATAACCAAGTGCTCTAATCCGTTCGGCAACTAGATCTACTGCTAATGCTAACTCTGTATACTGTTGCTCAAACATTAAGTGTAAAGTTTGAAACATCGGCCCTGTGACGTTCCAATGAAAATTATGAGTTTTCAGATACAGAGTGTAGGTGTCAGCCAGCAAACGAGATAATCCCTCAGCAATTTTTGCTCTGCTAGCTTCGTCAATACCAATATCGACAGGTAAAGATGTTTTGCTTTGAGCTTGCATATTATTCTCCAAATTAGTTAACGGTCATTAGTTAGTAGGGGAGCCAGTGCGGTGAAGCAGCCCCCGTCTTGGCGGTTTCCGGCGATGGGGGACTGCTGAACCCGAAGGGTGGACGGGTTTCCCGGCATAAAGGAGCCAGCGCGTTGCGGGGGTTCCCCCCGTTGAAGCGACTGGCGTCAACTGGCGTCAACTGGCGTGCGGGTTTAGAAGATAAATTATCAGTTTGAACGGAAAGATTATCCATAAAACCCGCCCGTACAGTAGTTAGTGATTAGTAGTTTATTACTCTCCTTGTCTCCGTGTCCCCACCGCCTCATGCCAAGTGCCGCATCAAAACGCTCTTGGGAGCTTTACGGACTCTAGCTAAGATTGTTTCTTTGCCTAAACGTTGGCAGGCTTCATAACGATGACATCCAGAAAACCCATAATATTGCCCATCTACTTCTAAGACATCGATTGGCTCTTGCTGCCCAATCTCACGAATAGATTCCATCAAAAATTTTACTTTCTGGGGATCGTTTTGACGTGGTAAAGGGCGTCTAATTTGATTTAAAGGAATTTCTTGGACTTTTACCATAAACTGTTTATTTAACTTGTCACATCTACATAAATCATACTCATTATGACTTCACTTTGCAACTATTTTTCTAAAAAGATTATAAGGATTTATGATGTTGCCAAAACAATTGGCTAACTAATGCCACAAAACAATTACACTACAAAGAAAATTTGTCGTCCCACCCAAGGCGGCACTGCCAGCAGAATCAAGTTAATTGCTATGAAAATCTCGCTCTGGCGTCGTTCCTACACTGTAATGACAACATTTTGTTTATTGGGGTTAACAGCTGCGTCTCGCCCTGAAATGAGTACGGACGTAGAATTGCGGGTTGGAATCGTACAGCGATTTGGAGATAACCCCAAAGAACAGCTACAAATAGAACCCACTCAAGGCGATCGCTTGCGGGTGGAGTTTCTAAAAGGTAATCAACAGCAAACCCTAATCACTACTAATCCCATTAAACTGGAAGTGATTATCCAACCCCTAGCACAACCAAAAATTGAGGAACAGGTGGTGCTGGGAACCTATCGCACTTATGAAATCGCCGAAGATAGCGCTCAAAAATTCCGCGCTCAAGGTATAGAAGTGGAAATAGCTCAACCAGAACGTTGGCAAGTGTGGGCAAAACGGGATGTTTACAATACTCCTTTGCTGCGCCGTTTGCTATTAGAGAGCGTGCGAGCCACCAACAATCAAATGGCATATGTTGATACTCAAGTTCAGCAACAAGTACCAAAAGTCAATTGGATCATCGATGGTAAACGTTACAGTCGCGATCGCATCGAAATTAGCAGTAACAAAAACTTAATTCGGGTGAAAAAAGACAATAAACCAGAGAATAGTCGTTTATACCCAGGACGTATACAATTACAGCCAAATGCCTACGGTACTTATACCCTAGTCAATGAAGTACCTTTAGAAACCTACCTGCGCGGAGTAGTGCCATACGAAATTGGTACAACAGCCCCGAAAGCAGCACTGGAAGTACAAGCAATTATTGCCCGTACCTATGCCTTAAGAAATTTACGGAGATTTGCAATAGATGAGTATCAATTATGTGCAGATACTCATTGCCAGGTATATTATGGGCTGACAGGAGTAAGTGCTGAAACGGATCGGGCAATCAGGGCGACGCGGAGTATGGTACTTACTTACAATCACGAGCTAATAGATGCATTATATTCATCTACCACTGGTGGTGTTACAGCTTCCTTCAGTGATGTTTGGAATGGTGAGGATCGTCCTTACCTGCAACCCGTGGTTGATGCTCCTAACAATGTTTGGAACTTGGCTACACAAAATTTAGCTGATGAGAATAACTTTCGGCAATTTATCGATTTGAACAAAGGATTCAATGAAAGTGGATGGGATGTATTCCGCTGGCGCAGGGAAAGCAAAATTGAAGATATTGCTAAGGGATTGCAAAAATTTCTCAAGGTTAAGAAAAGTCCCTATGCCAACTTTAAAACTATTAAAAGTATGAACGTAGTGGAACGTAGCAGAAGTGGACGTATTCTCAAACTAGCTGTTGATACTGATATAGGCACATTTTACTTACATAAAGACGAGGTTCGCAGTGCCTTTTTCGCTCCTGTAAGCACCCTATTTTACCTGGAACCCTTAAGTAAATTAGACAAATTAGACAAGAACAAATCAGATAAAGACAAATTAGACAAGAACAAATCAAACAAAGACAAATTAGATGAGGACAAATTAGACAAAGATGAATCCGAACTATGGGGATATGCCTTTGTGGGCGGCGGACTTGGACATGGAGTAGGCTTGAGCCAAACTGGTGCTCAAAATTTAGCTAAACTAGGTTGGTCAAGTGCAAAAATACTTGAGTTTTACTATCCTGAAACTCAAATTAAAGTTCTCAACAATACTATCAAGCTAGACTCCCACGGGCAATTGCTCACAACGAGAGAATGAAAAGTCTTACTCCTTCTGCCACGCCACATGCTACAACGCGCTTAACCCGCAAGGGCGCAGCGGCTCCTCTGCCACCTGCCTTCTACTTGTGCCACACTATAAAACAAGTCAATAAAGCAGGAACACGACTAATTGTGTTCCTGCCTCTGACTAAAAAGTAAACATTCTGCCAAATTCTGTCTTAAGAGCAGACACAAAAGAGGAAAATTTTTCTCTAACCGTGCTGCTTTTTTTCTTTCACTATCTCTACAGCATTGATAATCGCTGCTGGAGACAGACGTGTAAGGTGCTTGAATTTTAGTAGAGTTCTTCTTCTTTGTGGGTTTCGATGGTACAGTCAGAAGTCGGGTAAGCAACGCAGGTTAAAACATATCCAGCTTCTATTTGATCGTCATCCAAGAATGACTGATCGCCTTGATCGATGGTACCAGATTTGATTTTACCAGCACAGGTAGAGCAAGCGCCTGCGCGGCAAGAGTAGGGCAAATCTAGGCCAGCTTCTTCAGCAGCATCTAGAATGTATGTGTCGTCGTCAACTTCGATTGTTTGATTCAGCCCTTCAGCGTCGTTAATTAGTGTAACTTTATAAGTTGCCATGTAGTAGTCCTCTCTTTCACAAACGGCAGTATAAGTTATCCTAAAGCAAGCTAAACGGCTTACCTTGTGCAAGTAGCCGCCTGTTAAATTTTGCTTCACTTTTGATACTACGGGAAAAATAAAAAGATGTAACCGGAAATCGACCGCGATTAGTAATGAAATTTGGTTAGGTAATATTAATAATATTTTCTTATACAAAAATGCTTCTATTGGCCAATGTATTAGATAAGTTTATACCTACCAAAGTCCAGTCAAATGTCAGATATATAAAAAAACAAATCCATATACCAATAAGATGGATTGTATTTATATGACTTGGTGCAAAAGTGCTGTGATCAAAACAAATTACTTTGCCTTTCTAGGCAAGCTGTATAAAATTGGCGAAAATGGAGAAAGCAAAACTGCGGGTAGGTTTAGTTGGTACTGGGTATGCAGCAAAATTAAGAGCAGAAGCCTTGCTGCGTGATGAGCGATCGCACTTAGTCGCTGTTGTTGGGCATAAACCAGAAAAAACAGAAGCCTTTGCTAAAGACTTTCAGTGTTCTGTCATCAGTTCTTGGCAAGAATTAGTAACAACCAATGAAATAGATCTGGTTGTGATCTGTACTGTTAACCAAGATCATGGTGCGATCGCCAAAACAGCACTTTCTTACGGTAAACACGTAATAGTTGAGTATCCTCTATCTCTAGATATAGCAGAAGCTGAAGAACTTATTGCTTTAGCCAAGGTACAAAACAAACTCCTTCACGTCGAGCATATTGAACTTTTAGGCGGACTGCATCAAGCCCTAAAGCAACACTTACCACAAGTTGGTCATGTATTTTACGTTCGCTACAACACTATTAAACCTGAACATCCTGCACCCCGGAAATGGACTTACAACCACAACCTTTTCGGCTTTCCGATGATGGCTGCTTTGTCTCGCTTACATCGCCTTACAGATTTGTTTGGTAAAGTGTTGACAGTTAACTGCCATAATCGATTTTGGGCAACCCAAACAGATTATTATCAAAGCTGTTTTTGTGTCACTCAACTGTCTTTTAGCAGTGGGCTGTTAGCACAAGTAATATATGCAAAAGGCGAAACCCTCTGGCAAGCAGAACGCAGGTTTGAAGTTCACGGTGAACGTGGCGGATTAATTTTTGATGGTGAGACAGGAGTTTTAGTTAAAGCCGGAGAAACCACACCAATAGAAGTTGGTAGTCGTCGGGGATTGTTTGCTAAAGATACAACTATGGTGTTAGACCATCTTTTTTATGAAACTCCCTTATACGTTACCCCAGAAGAAAGTTTATATACCCTCAAAGTTGCAGATGCTGCAAGGCGTTCTGCCGAAACAGGATTGACTATAGTAGTTGAAGATTAGTCATCAGTCACCCCAATATCAAAATGGGGAATAAACTGCCGAGGGAAATCATGGAGATTACTCTTAGAGAAATTAATCTGGATAATTGGAAAGAATGCATTCGCCTCAAAACTACTGAAGAACAAGAAAAGTTTGTCGCTTCAAATCTTTATTCACTAGCCGAATCCAAGTTTTATCCATCTAGTGTTGCGTTTGGTATTTATTATAACGAAACTATGGTCGGCTTTATTATGTATGACCGCATGGATAGTGGTTATCAAAACAGCGGTTACTTCATATGGCGCTTTATGATTGATAAAAATCATCAAGGAAAGAGATATGGCAAAGCTGCAATGCAAGCAGTGATAAAATTACTTCAGCAAAAGCCAGACTGTAAAGAAATTTTGATTGGCTACAAACCGGAAAATATAGTGGCCGAAAAACTGTATCTCAGCTTAGGCTTTCAGAAGACGGGTTTAATCGAGCATGGAGATGTCCTTGTATATCTTCCGTTAGAACCATCAAAGGACATGATGGCAAAGTAACAAAACCCAACCCTTTATACATATAGCCAATTTTGTAAATAAAATTTCATGAACAAACAACAAACAATTGTTATCTTATCCAAAAGAGAATTAGATAAAATGCGTAAGGCTGGACATTTAGCAGCCGAACTCTTATACCATCTCGAACCGATGGTAAAGCCAGGAGTTAGCACCCTAGAGTTAAATGATGAAGCAGAAAGGTGGACACAGGCTCATGGAGCCAAAAGCGCACCATTAGGCTACAAAGGTTATCCCAAATCGATTTGCACCAGCATCAATGAGGTAGTTTGTCACGGTATTCCCAATCCCAAGCAGATTCTCAAAGATGGCGACATTATTAATATTGACGTGACACTGATTGTGGATGGTTACCACGGTGATACATCGAAGACATTTTTTGTCGGAACGCCTTCCCCAGTTGCGAAAAAGCTAGTGGAAGTCACAGAGGAATGTCGCACAAGGGGTATTGCAGAGGTTCAGCCTGGGGCAAGAATTGGAGACATTGGTGCTGCAATTCAAGAATATGCTGAAGCACAAGGCTTTTCTGTAGTACGAGATTTTGTCGGACACGGCATCAGCAACATTTTCCATACTGCACCAGATATCCCTCACTACGGTACGCGCGGTAAAGGCAGAGTTCTCAGGCCTGGTATGGTATTTACAATTGAGCCGATGATTAACGAAGGTACCTGGGAAGTCGAAGTTCTAGATGATGGGTGGACTGCCGTAACACGCGATCGCAAACTCTCGGCACAATTTGAGCATACCATCGCTGTTACTGATGATGGCGTAGAAATTCTGACACTTCGGGAAGGGGAAATTTAACGATCAAATTATGCCAGCACGACTAGGCGAAGAATGAAACTCGGCAGCATATCACGATGCAATGGTAGTTAAGGTATGAGGAAAGAACTTATAACCACAATCAACATACTCAGCAGGAAATTTGGCTCAAGCATAATTGTGTCCTTCTTCGGCTGCCGTGAAGTGTTAGCTGGCTGACACAACATGAACAACATTGTATAGATGGAACTCATTGCGGGCTAGCCCCTCCCAATAGGGCTTGTCCGGGTTGAACCCTGGTTGCTTGAGAATTGCTTCAAATGCTTCCTTGCTTTCCCACTGACCATAATTAAACATCCGCGTTCCATCTAAACTACGGTGAAATGTTGCAGAAATTAGCCCTGACGCATTATTCATAGCTCGATCTAGTTCAACCCTTGTCCGCTTCACCATTTCTGGTTGGTTTGCTGGCATCATGCGAAATTCTGCCAGATGTGTAATGCGATCGCCTGCACTAATCTCAACTTCTGCTGTTCTCGATTTGCTTGCCGACACTTCTAACTGCAACGAGTCTGGTGGAAAAAACTCTCCGAACACTACTGGACGCTGCAAACTGCGATGATCAAACTTGGGTTGCCACTGACTGTAGGTGAAGACACGAACCCCATCTAAACTTTGATGCACACTAGCTGATACAAAGTAGGCGTTGGACTTCCAGGATTGGATTTGCTCTTTGATAGCATCCACTAATCCTGATTGATGCCGCTCTGCAACTGTGTACAAATCTAATCCAACGAGCGCGGTATTTAACCGATCAATCTGAACCATAAGCACTCCTCAATATTTGTCGGTTTGCTTGTTCTGATTTGATGTTAAACACCAACGAATAACCTGGCAACTGAGTTGTGCCGCGCCTAACACTGATCGCCCCCAATCTCCTTTGACATTATATGTCTTCGATTTTAAAGCATTGCTATTACAGCATAGAATTCGAGTGCGATCGCCTTCTCTAAGAAGCAAAGCCATCATATCCAAGTCTAGTAATATCTCTAGCATCGGCTTTGAACTCATACTCAAGTACAGCGGTAAACTAAGACTTTAGTAAATACTTACATCTGTCTTTAGATAGGTTTTTTATCTTAAATTCAATATATTTAGGTAAAGATAAGATTAAGAGATTGCAAAAACATTAACAATTAGTTAACCTGAGCTTAACCAATCATGCTAATCTGTTTAAGTACTAAATGCATGATTCAACTGACAACATCATTCTTGATTTAGCTCGAAATCTTTAAGATTTTGGTGCAAATTTTGATTTGCAAAATAAATACTTAACTTCACGAATTATTCAAAATATAACAAAAAATTTAAATCAATATTAGAGTAATAGAATTGGCATGAAATTCCAGTTAGATTTATCTCGAAATATCAAAAATCTGTCTCCAATTGCACTCAAGATTTATTTACCAACTTTAATTTTTATTATTTTGGTTTGGTATCTCAGTAAAATATTTAATATTTCAATGTATGAACTGACTGCCGATCCAGCAGAAGTAGTAGGAAGACCACCCTACACAGGGTTATTTTCTAACATTGGAATTGTGCTGTGGAGTAGCGCTGCCGCAGTCTGTATCTTCAGTGCTGTATTGACTAAAATAAATCAAATCTGCTTTAAAAAATGGTTTAATTTTTTATTAGCCTCTTTTCTTCTAACATCCTTCTTGCTACTAGACGATTTATTTCAATTGCATGAGACATACCCCGTTATTTTTTTTGGAGTTGATGCTAATTTACCTGAAAATAACAGACCATTACAAAATCTATTAGAAGGATTATTTTTTATAGTTTATTTTATCTATGTTTTTCTTTATCTTTTCTATTTTAGAAAACAGATTCGGCAAACAGAATATCATTTTCTGGCTCTAGCATTTATATTATTTTTTCTGTCTATAGCAGTTGATATGACTTCTATGATTAAGATAGGACATGACATTATAGAAGAAAGCTTTAAATTGTTTGGAATTATTTCTTGGTTAATATATTTCTCTAAAACCTGTAGCTCCATCGTTCTCCAGTTAGCTGATAACTTAGCTGTACATCCTCACAAAACTTAAGAGATGTCAAGGTGTACTCCATTAACTGAGATTTTGCTAAAAACTACAGTAGCTACAGCGACAACAGTCATTTATCTCAATCAATTGAGTGCGATCGCTTGTGTAAGGAAACCATTTAGTGGATTTTATGAGCTGAGATTGTGATAGTATCTGAAACTAATGGGCAAAGCCATTAGACCGTTAAGTCAGGTAGGAGCCATCCTGAGTTAGAAAATAAATCAAACTGGGTAAAGTAAAGACTTCATACTTTTGTACCAAACGGTAATTTTTTCTTGCTCAACGTAACTTCATGCCAATTGGTTTCAGAAATACAAATGAACTTTGGGCTGCAATCCTAACGCAGACATTGAAGCGCTTAGGATTAACTTGCGCCGTGATTTGTCCTGGCTCGCGTTCCACACCCTTAGCAGTCAGTTTTGCTCAAGAATCGCCTACTCTAGAAGTCATTTCCATTCTTGATGAACGTTCAGCTGCCTTTTTTGCCTTGGGTAGGGCAAAAGCAACTGCAATTCCCACCGCAATTGTTTGCACATCTGGTACAGCAGGGGCAAATTTTTATCCAGCAGTCATTGAAGCAAAAGAAAGTCGTGTACCATTGCTGCTGTTAACGGCTGATAGACCATCAGAGTTGCGAGATTGCCATTCTGGACAAACAATTGACCAGTTGAAATTATACGGTAATTATCCAAACTGGCAAGCAGAGTTAGCTGCGCCCTCCGCGGATATGGGAATGTTAGCTTATCTACGGCAAACAGTAGTTTATGCCTGGGAGCGATCGCTTTATCCTGTACCTGGCCCGGTACATTTGAATATACCCTTTCGTGACCCTCTCGCACCCATTCCTGATGGCACTGACTTGAATTCCTTACAGTTACACTTTCAGTCAGAAGACTTCTGGACAGGTATTTCTCCCCTTTCTCCAAAGTGCTTCCAAGCCTCTCCTCCTCTACAAGAATGGCTAAAATCCGATCAAGGTATCATCATTGCTGGAGTTGCCCAACCAAAACAACCACAAGAATATTGTCAGGCGATCGCCCAACTAAGCAAGACCTTAAAATTCCCAGTTTTGGCAGAGGGACTCTCGCCCGTTAGAAATTATGCCGAGCTTAACCCCCATATAATTTCCACCTATGACCTGATTTTACGAAATCAACAATTGGCGAAACAACTAGTGCCGGAAATAGTAATTCAAATTGGTGAAATGCCCACCAGCCCAGTGCTGCGCAACTGGCTAAAAACCACTGCCGCAAAACGTTGGATAATTGATCCCAGCGACCAAAATCTCGATCCCCTGCACGGTAGGACAGTTCATCTGCGGGTGAGTGTAGAACAGCTTACTGTTACCTTTGGAGAAAATACGGGGAAAGAGGACACGGGGACGTGGGAACGCGGGGACGCGGGGAATGTGTTTGATAATTTCTCCGCGTCTTTCTTTGCGTCTAATTTCACCCCGTCCTCTTATCTTCAAATGTGGTGTGCAGCAGAAGCTAAGGTTAGGTTGAATGTCAATCAAATCTTAGCAAATACATCGGATTTACTTGAAAGTAAAATTGCCTGGTTACTGTCTCAAGTTCTACCCAGAGAAACACCTATATTTATTGCCAACAGTATGCCCGTGCGGGATATAGAATTTTTTTGGAAACCCAATCAATCAGGTGTAAAACCCTTTTTCAACAGAGGTGCAAATGGTATTGATGGGACATTATCTACTGCTTTAGGAATTGCCCACGGTAATCAAAGCAGCCTGATGTTGACAGGAGATTTAGCTTTATTACACGATACCAATGGCTTTTTAATCAGAAATAAATTTGTTGGTCACCTGACAATTGTATTAATTAATAATAATGGCGGTGGAATTTTTGAAATGTTGCCCATTGCTAAGTTTGAGCCGCCCTTTGAAGAGTTTTTTGCTACCCCCCAAGATATTGATTTTGCTCAGTTATGTGCCACTTACGGTGTAGAGCATGAATTGATTACTAGTTGGGAACAGTTCCAGAAGAGATTAAATCCACTACCAACTACAGGGATTAGGGTTTTAGAGTTGCGGACAAATCGCAAATTTGATGCCAAGTGGCGTCAGGAAAATTTGGGTAAGTTTTCAGCACCCGACAACTTGGAATAGCTTGACCACTAGATCGCTATTGAGTCAGGATACAGATATTATTGACGAAATATTTTCTAAAACTGGAAAACCGTTGTGTCATACAACCAATTTAGGACTGACGCAAAATCTCTCTAAAATCCTCTTGAATCCTCTTGACTCCGTGTTCTCTGCGTCCTCTGCGGTTTATTAAAAAAAGGAGATGGACAGCACCATCCCCTTTTCACGCATACCTAATTGCTCAGAAAAATTACAGAATTGGTGTATACTGCGGTTTTTCCGGTACGGTTGTGTACTCAGCAACTATTTGGCGGAACTCGTTACCGTCAATGGTTTCTTTCTCAATCAACAAATCAACCAAACGGTCTGTCACGGTACGATTTTCACGAATAATCCGCTTTGCTGTTTCGTAGCACTCTTCAACAATGGTGCGGACTTGAGAATCGATACGTGCTGCGATCGCTTCAGAATATTCTGAACGAGTCATCCAGTCACGACCTAAGAACACTTCACCAGTCTGGCTTTCTAAGGACATGGGGCCTAAGTCAGACATCCCAAAACGGGTTACCATTTGCCGTGCCATACTGGTTACTTGTTGCAAATCGTTACC
This sequence comes from Chlorogloeopsis sp. ULAP02, assembly GCF_038404745.2. Classification (NCBI taxonomy): domain Bacteria; kingdom Bacillati; phylum Cyanobacteriota; class Cyanophyceae; order Nostocales; family Chlorogloeopsidaceae; genus Chlorogloeopsis; species Chlorogloeopsis sp. ULAP02. The sequence goes on from NZ_JAYKTT020000076.1 coordinate 80,959, forward strand.
TGCACCAGTCGTGACTTCATCTCGACCAAAAATCACATCTTCGGCGGCGCGTCCACCCAAAGCACCAGTTATTCTGGCTTTTAGTTGAGCGCGGGTAATTAAACCTTGCTCTTCATTAGGAGTAAACCAAGTTAAACCTTGTGCTTGCCCCCGTGGCACCAAAGTTACTTTTTGTACCGGATCGTGGTCTTTAAGGACAGTTCCGATTAAAGCGTGTCCAACTTCGTGATAACCAATTAAGCGCTTACTCTTGCTATCTACCAGAGGTGTGCCTTCCATACCAGCAACCACCCGATCCACAGCATCGTCAATTTCTGTGAGGGTAATAGCTTCTTTACGGCGTCTGGCGGTGAGAATAGCAGCTTCGTTGAGCAGGTTAGCTAAGTCTGCTCCTGTAAATCCAGGAGTGCGGCGAGCGATCGCTTCTAGAGAAACACCAGCATCAAGTTTCTTGTTGCGGGCGTGAACTTTCAAAATTTCCAAACGCCCTTTGATATCAGGTGAATCGACAATTACTTGTCTATCAAAGCGTCCGGGACGTAATAGCGCCGCATCGAGTACATCAGGACGGTTGGTGGCAGCAATAATAATTATACCTGTGTTGCCTTCAAAACCATCCATTTCGGTCAGCAGTTGGTTGAGGGTTTGTTCTCTCTCATCGTTACCGCCACCGATACCAGCACCCCGCTGTCTACCAACAGCGTCAATTTCATCTATAAAGATGATACATGGAGCATTGTCTTTCGCTTTTTTGAATAAGTCGCGGACACGGGATGCACCAACACCCACAAACATTTCCACAAATTCTGAACCGGAAATGCTGAAGAAAGGTACACCAGCTTCTCCAGCAATAGCTTTTGCCAACAGAGTTTTACCAGTTCCCGGAGGCCCTACTAATAGTACTCCTTTAGGAATTCGTGCGCCCACAGCAGTAAATTTTTCTGGCTGTTTGAGGAAGGTAACAACTTCTTGAAGTTCTTCTTTAGCTTCTTCAATACCTGCTACATCATCAAACTTGACGCCTGTTTTGGCTTCCATTTGAAAACGAGCTTTAGATTTGCCAAAGCTCATGGCTTGACCGGGGCCGCCAGGTAAATTACTAGAACGACGGAACAAAAAGAACAATCCAGTAATCAACAAAATAGGAAAAATCAGGTTTCCTAACAATCCCCAGATTGCCCCGTCATTTCGCATGGGATGGGCATCAAAACTTACTCCTTGTTCTTTGAGCTTGGTAATAACTTCAGGAGCGTTAACAGGCAAATCCACCCGCACTCGTTGGACACGATTGTCGAGATCCGGATCTACGGCTTCCACAATTGCCGTTCTACCGCCTTCATACAGATCCACACTCGCGATGCGATCAGCGTCCAAATATTCCAGAAAGCGACCGTAGGTCATACGGGTGCTGGCTGTATTTTTACTCATATCCGCAGGAGCACCAGAAAATGCCCCTTGCCAAAAGAAAAAGCCTATTACCAAAGCTGGCAACGTCCAGAGAACTAGGACTCTCCAGGAGAATTTCATCTTTTTTTGCCTCTAGATGCCGATACAAATAGTCAGTGATATCCACCGGGTGGTGCAATATCTTTCCGCCACTGTAATAAGTGTGAAACGGAGTTTATAAATTCATTTTGTTTAATTTAACGTCTTGACGTAGTTTGCTATAGAACCATTCAGGCGCTATGGCAAAGCCATACCGTCAAAAAGAATCTTAATTAAATTTAACTTAATTTTAATACAATACACCAGACAAAGTGAGAAAGCTGGCAAATAGGGAGTCTGTGAATTCCACAGTGAGTAAGAATTAGGGGAGATAAAATTTACTTAGGCATTGCTTGACTCATGACACTAGTCATACCAAACATTCTCACTTCAGCAAGGGTTTGATTCATTACTTTTTTCACTAGTTTATGGCAGCTTCAATTTCTATGATTCTGGGAAAGTAAGATATCAGGCTAGCTCAAGGCTTTGATTGCCTCGAATCTAAATGTTAAAGAAATAGGGAAATTTAGTGATGAAGATAAAACAAATAATTGCTGGTGTCATGCTTACTCTACCCTTTGCTGTTATCTCCCTTCCAACAGAAGCATCAGCATCAGAACTGATTGCTAGAAAACATATCCACAGATCTCAAGGGAGAGCAAGGATAGTTGTTCCAGCTAGAAGAAGGGTGGTTGTTCCGCAAGCAAGAAGAAGGATAGTTGTTCCCACTAGGCGTCGCGTATGGCTTCCTGCACGTCGGGAGAATACACGTTACGGCCGCAGAATGATTCCTGGTCGTTATATTTACAGATAAGAGCTTCTTTCAGGGTTTCTACCACTTGGCTTGAAAGAAGGTATACGTAAACAAACTTTTTTCATGCCTGCTGATGTATACAACTGTGCAAAAACTAATTCTATAGTGGTTATTTAACTGCTGTTATTTGCAGACTGTAAGGAAAATACTTGTCCTTTTGGTAGGAACCAACCCAAACCTGATAAGTTCCAGGTAACCATTCACCAAGAATGCCAGGATTTTTACTCTCAAAATCATCATTGCACCAAATACCACCAGGGCCACTAACAATCAAGGTAGTATCTTCAGGACTTTCTACTTGCAATTTCAGATAGTCAAACTTACTTGTTAAATTGAGGATATGATCCGGTTTTTCATCAATAAAGCCGGCACACGGGCCTGTGGAAGTTTCGGTTTTATTGACCACTTGATATCCTGACAATGAACCACCACTCATCCCTCTAACTGTCATGGGATCTGGAGAGAATTTAAGACCAATGGTGACATCTGCAAATATGGGTGGTGGTGCTTCTTCTGCATTTGTCTTAGTATTAATTGTCAATGCGATCGCTATCATCGCTACTACAAACGATGGTCTGATCACTTGGTTTAAAAATCTACTTAACATTTAATATTTTCTAAACTTTTTCAGTATTTTGAGTGACATTTATTTTACATACCAAGTTCCCTAAACAAGGGTAATTGCCCATAAGCTACAAATAAGGACGCACATTTGTGCGCCCCACCCATCTGTATTTACTATTCAAATGATATTAGTCTTCTTCAGGTATTATCCCTAAAGTCAATTTTCTACTAATTGTTTTCTACAGTTGCCTTCATCAAGCGGTGTTTGTCTAACCCAATCTGATTAAGTAGTAACCATGATTGAATTAGATCGGGGCCATGCATATCTCCAGTCAAAGCAGCCCGAAGACTACGCATAACCAAACCTTTTTTAACGTTTTGCTCTTTCACCACCTGTTTAATGATTTCCTGGGCCCTAGCTTCGTTGAGTTCTTGCTGATTTTCTAAACTAGTTATCACCCCATTAAGGGTAAGAGCAACACCTTCTTGCTTGAGTTGGACAGCAGCTTCCTCACTGAATTCCACAGAATCAGTGAAAAACAGTTTACTCATCTCTACAGCATCCACCAAGCGAGTCAAGCTTGGCTGAATTAAAGTCACTAACTGCTCTAACCAAGGGCGCTCACGTCCGCCCGTAAGTTGATACCCAGCTTCCTGCCAGTAGGGAATTATCAAATCTGTCAGTTTATCTACAGCCATTACATGAATATACTGACTATTGAGCCAATCTAATTTCGCCCAATCAAACTTAGCACCTGCTTTATTTACACGCTCAAAGCTAAACTGCTTGGCAGCTTCTTGTAAAGTAAAGATTTCCTGAGTAGAATCCGGAGGCGACCAACCCAACAAGGTCATATAATTAACCAACGCTTCAGCAATAAAACCCATTTGTTTAAAGTCAGAGATGGAAGTAACCCCATCTCGCTTAGAAAGCTTGCGTCCCTCCTGGTTCAAAATCAAGGGTGCGTGGACAAATTCTGGTACTTTTGCTCCAAAAGCTTCGTATAGCAGGATTTGTTTAGCTGTATTGGCGATGTGGTCTTCTCCTCGGATCACATGGGTTATTTGCATATCCATGTCATCAACGACAACCGCAAAATTGTACAGAGGTTGACCGATACCATCTGCGGCAGCACGAGCGATAACCATATCACCACCCAAATCGCTACCCCGCCAAACCATTTTCTCTCGAACCAGGTCATTCCAGACAATTTCCCGGTCGTCATCTATTTTGAAGCGAATTACAAAGCTACGCCCTTGGGCTTTGTAAGCTGCTTCTTGTTCTGGAGTCAGATTGCGGTGACGGTTATCATAGCGGGGAGCCTGTCCTCTTGCTTTTTGGGATTCTCGCAGTGCTTCTAGTTCTTCAGCAGTGGTGTAGCAGCGATAAGCTAATCCCTTGTCTAGAAGGGTTTGTACCGCGCTTTTGTAAATTTCCAAACGTTGAGTTTGAAAAACTGGCCCCTCATCCCAGTTCAACCCCAGCCATTGCAATCCCTGGAGAATACTTTCCGTATATTCAGGACGCGATCGCTCTAAATCTGTATCTTCTATTCGTAAAATAAACTTGCCGTCGTGGTGACGAGCAAATAACCAGTTAAATACAGCCGTTCTAGCTGTACCAATATGTAAATTCCCAGTTGGGCTGGGAGCAAGACGCACTCTAACAGTCACAGCAAATTCACAAATTTTTTATAATTGCAAAGCACGATCATTGTAGTTTATTCCGGAAATACTCATCATGAGACGAGATCTAAGAAATTGCTATTCGTCACAACTGGATGGGAGTACAAGTAAAAATTTCAGTTGCAAAAAGCAATAAAATTTGTGTACTCAACTAGTAAATGCTTAGGCTTTTGGTTACTTAACGGGACTGACGGGGCTCGAACCCGCAACTTCCGCCGTGACAGGGCGGTGCTCTAACCAATTGAACTACAGTCCCTTAATTGGCAACTTTATTATTATGACGAATGTATTTGAGATTGTCAAGCTTTTTTGTCATTGGTCATCGGTCATTAGTCATTGGTTAGTGGTTAGTAGTTAGCAGGGGCGGGTTTAGAAGATAAATTATCAGTTTTAACCCAAAGATTATCAGCAAAACCCGCTCGTACAGTGGTTAGTGGTTTATTGCTCGCCTTTTCCTTTGTCCCCCTGTTTCCTAGCGACCGGATTTGTACGCAAGCTTTATAAATTTTAGGTATTTTTTCTGTAAATATACTTAGATATCTATTCCGTAACTCTACGAATTTAGATAAAAGTTGAATATATAACCACAAATTTATATACCAACTTAATGAAGCGATATTTACCAACAAAAAGTATAGCGTCTACACAATTAATAAAAATCGCTGTAATTGCTTTGATTTTGCTCGGCGGCGTTGGTATGATTGCAACGGGATTTGTTTTTAAACAAACTTTGAGCAACTCAAAGGAAACTAAAATAATTCAAGATCCATCTCGCTACGGAGAAATCAAGTATAAACTTTGGACTAATCAAAATCAATTAAAACACTTTCCTACGGTTGTTTCTGCCCAATATTCAGATGTATACCTTGCTTACTCTCCCGCTTCTTCGCAAGGGAATAGCTTTTTCCAAGTCAGGTTGAAACTTCCAAATCAACAGATAAAAAAATTACTTTCTAAATATAGAGCTATTGCTAAATATACATATAGAGGTGGTAATACAAATGACCACGCGAACTTAGCCAAAGGTGTACCAACTACTTTTTTTTATACTAGTGGTTCTCAAGAAGATTCTTTTCCTTCCTCCTATGAAATATTTGTATTAGATGCACGCGATCGCGGTAATTCTGACTTCAAATGGCATCATGGAGAAAGTTCCGGAGTCGCAATTGATAGTTCAGCCTCAGAAATAGTCTATTGGGCTGAAGAATGGTAAGAAAATTTGAGTTATGAGAAAAATCATAATTGGGGTGATGGGGCCAGGAGAAAAGGCGACAGCAGTTGATTTAGAAAATGCCTATGAACTAGGTAAGCTCATTGCTCAAGCTGGGTGGGTTTTGCTGACTGGCGGTAGAAATGTTGGGGTAATGAATGCTGCCAGTCAGGGAGCAAAATCTGCTAATGGTTTAACGGTTGGCATTCTTCCTGATGCTAATCCTGATGGTATTTCTGATGCAGTCGATATTGCTCTTTTTACTGACATGGGTAATGCTCGCAATAATATTAATGTGCTTTCTAGTGATGTGGTAATTGCTTTTGGAGTAAGTGCGGGAACTGTTTCAGAAGTTGCACTAGCATTAAAGGGAAAGAAGCAAGTAATTTTATTGAGTGACGACGAACAAAGTAAAGTTTTCTTCAAAAATTTATCTCCAGAAAATATTTATGTGGTTAGAAGTACAAAAGAGGCGATCGCAACTGCTAAGGCAATTTTAAATAAAAATTTTGACCATTCCTAAATCTTGAAAATTTTTAACTTAGCCAACAACTCTAAATCATCAATGAAAGCTGTTGCTATTAGACTTAAGCCCGATGAAGATTTAAAAAAAAGTTTATGGAATTTTGCACGAGAGAAAAATATTCAAGCAGGATTCATTATCACTGCGATCGGCAGCCTTAAACAAGCAAAAATTCGCTTTGCTAATCAACAAGCTAGTACACTATTAATCGATAAATTTGAAATTCTTTCTCTCAACGGTACAATCGCAACAACAGGTGTTCATCTTCATATTGCAATTGCCGATTCACAAGGCAAAACCATCGGCGGGCATCTTGATGATGGATGTATTATTTACACAACAGCAGAAATAGTCATTGGGACAACAGATGCTTTTACTTTTCTGAGAACTATCGACAAACAAACAGGTTATAAAGAATTAGAAATTATTGATAAGATGCAAAATAATTAATATGTTGATACTAGACTATAATCTTTTTTATAAACAGTTTACGAATCATCTCATCACATAATAGATTGATTGCAAAATCCAATTGTTAGGCGATAGAGACCACAGATAAATCACTGCACACGGATAAATTATCTGTGTTTATCTGTGTCCATCTGTGGTCGATTTATAAACAAAAAAATCAAGAAACTTGGAGTTTGATACTCCAAGTTTCAATTTTTATTCTCACATAAGAATTATTAATTTACATTGTCAAAGATTGAGGTTTAGTCTCAATTAACTTCGCCAAATCTTGCAAGAATGCCGCAGCATGAGCACCATAAATAATGCGGTGATCGCAAGTGATATTTACCTGCATTTGCTGCTTCACGCCAAACATCCCATCGGCTGTTGCCACCAATTGTGGGCGAGATGCCCCAACTGCCAGGATTGAGCCTTGTCTGGGCGGTAAGATAGCATCAAATCTATCTACGCCAAACATTCCTAAATTGGATACTGTAAATGTGCCGATGCTGTATTCTTCTGGTTGTAGCTTTTTGGCTCTAGCGCGTTCAACCAAAGATTTCCAAGTGCGCGAAAGTGAATATATATCTAACTGATCGGCGTTCTGTAGAACTGGTGTAATCAATCCTCCATCATCCATTGCTACGGCTACAGCAACATTTATGCTGGAAGGATAGACAATTCCTTGGTCAGAATAGTTAGCGTTAATTAGAGGATGTTTTTGCAATGTCACCGCCACAGCTTTTGCCAACAGCGCCGTCATCGTTACGCCCTTAGACTTAATTTGTTTATAAAGCTGGTCTAGTGCATCAGTAGTAATATTGTAACCAACATGAATTACAGGCACGGAGAGGCTGGCAACCATATTCCGCGCTACAGCGTTTTGCAAGGTTGTTAAAGGTACAACTTGCCCAGGCACAGCAGCGACAGCTGGTGTAGGAGTAGGTGTGGGTTGGGCAAATGAAGGTGGCGTGACTGGAGCTACTGCTGGCGTAACAGGGGTTGCTGTTGCAGGTTGGGTGCTAACTTTGCCAGATGCCGCTTCCACATCTTCGGCTACAATGCGACCATGAGGGCCACTGCCAGAAATACCTGTCAAATCAACCTTCAGTTCCTTGGCTAATTTGCGGGCGCGGGGTGAAGCCACAGTCCTACCTGAACGGTTGTTAGAGCCATTTTGAGTTGCGACTGCGGCTGTCGGTATTGGAGCTGTGTCTATTGTTTGTCCGGGAGCGGTGGCTGCGGTAGTTTGGGGTTTGGCTGTACCAGAGCCTTGGTTTTGGGCAACAGACTTGGCTGTTTCAATTTCGGCTTCGGTTTCTGCCAACAGAGCGATCGCCGCTCCCACGGAGGCGGATTCACCAGCTTGCACTAGGATGTGGGCTAGATACCCTTCATAAAATGATTCCACATCCATGTCTGCTTTATCCGACTCGACAACTACCACTGTTTCGCCTTTTTCCACTTTGTCGCCTGGAGATTTTACCCATGAGACGATTTTACCTTCGGTCATGGTGGAACTAAGCGCCGGCATGAATACTTCGTGAATGCTCATAGGGAGTTTGGCGAATCGATAATTTGTGGACTTTAACAGCTTTTTTCAGATCGAATTGTAGCTTGAGGTGAGACGAGAGGAACAATTCTATTACCTAATGGTCTATTAATTTGTATTTTCGCTCACGACTGTTGTGATGGAAATATTTACTCAACAGCAAGAGGAAATCTGGCGATCTCGCAATCTAAAATTCAAGATTGATAATTAAACTGTTGGAAAGTGCTTTTTAATTTTTTATGTCGGCAAAGTCTAAGATTTTGGCCATTCTGGTACTCAGTATCTTTGCCACCGCTGCCGGAGTTTATATAAATACCCGCCAGCAATCTGTACAGTTTTCTGTCAATGGGCAACAGCAGCATATTTCTGCTGCCGTCTCAGCCCAAGAACTAGTGGCAAACCCAGAGCGGGCCAACTATAAAACCATACCTCTCGATAGCATCAAGTCGGTTCTTCAAGGCAGCGATCCTGCCGCCCTCGCCCTTGATGCTTTTGATATTGTGGAATCAGAACGAGGAACCCGCAAAGTAGAGGTATCTTATCCGCAACCGAATCAGGCATTGGTAACGATTACTAAAACAAAGGAGAAAAGGAATGCTGGAAATGCGGTGAAGTATCGAGTAGAATTGACAAGTTTTGGGCGGTCGCTGCTTGCTAGCTCCCCACCTCTATGGCAAATTACTTGGGCTGGTTCTCAAGAAAAATGTTTTATAAATCAAAGCAAGCAGAAGTTGGCAATGGCTACCTGCCAATAGTAGCCGAAAGTACGAGTAGCAAGAAGCAAATAGTGAGGAGCGACCAGGTGTGATGTGAGGAGTTTTCAATTAACAGTTAGCAGTTAGCAGTTAGCAGTTATCAATAGCAAGACAAACATACTATTCCCTGTTCCCTGTTCCCTGTTCCCTGTTACTCAAATATCGCCGCGAATTTCTTCTACAACGCCATCGCGCAGCACTATTTCGACCTGCATTTTACTAATCAAGTTATCCCCCGGTTCAATCCGGAAAAAGCCTTCCATCTGAAATTGGTTGACTTCTTGGTCTAACTCTAAAAGCTGTACTTGCTGTAAATTTTGCAGACTTTGGTTTTTCTGCTCTAGCAGTTCGCTTTTCTTTTGATTGACTTGAAATTGGATATTCTCAATTTGTTGGAGAGTTTGAGGCCCAGGCGGTTGCAGGCTTTGCTTTTGAATTTCTGCAACCGCTCGTTGTCCTTGGATGTCCAACTGTTGCAATTGCTGATCAGTTTGATTGATTTGCGCTTGCAGTTGCTGCTGCACTTCCTCTTTCCATAGAGGAGTGACAATGGCTTTAACGTTAACGACGCGTTTTAGAAGCAGTTGAGGCTTGGAGACATCCATAAAGGGTTGAAGTTGACTTTAAAGTTTGCAGTGGACTTACTAGGCAAACATTCCGTTAATGATATCGCGATAGTGTTCCATCACGACATGACGCTTAATACTTAGCTTTTGTGTCATCATGCCATTTTCAATTGAAAATGGCTCCAGAATTAACCTGAATGGGCCAATGCGATCATCCGGTCTGTAGCCAGGGCGATTTTGCACTTCCCGATTCAATTCTTGCCTAAATAAATCCTGGATTATTTTACTCTCCAGATTTATTGTTTGACTGGTACCTGAAGTCACAATTTTATCTTCTATACAGAGTTGGAGATTCTGACTTTGCGCCCATTTTTCTAGAGCTTCTAGATTAGGAACAATTAAAGCACCCAGACTCTTTTGATCTTGTCCGACAAGCATGATCTGATCGATGTAGGGCGATCGCACACAAGCATCCTCAATTGGCTGTGGTTCGATATTCTCTCCATTTGTTAATACAATTGTATCTTTTGCTCGTCCGGTTAGAATCAAGTCGTTTTGCGGTGTCACCCAGCCCAAGTCACCACTATCAAACCAACCTTCAGAATCGATTGCTTTGGCTGTTGCTTCAGGGTTTTGATAATAACCTTGCATAATTTGCGGCCCCCGTAGCAAAACTAATCCTCTTTCCCCTGTTGATAGAGGTTGACGAGTTTCAGGATTAACGATTTTGACTTCTGTAGCTGGTATTGGTTGTCCAGCCGAACCACGTAAATTTCGCCAATACCGTCGTGCATGGGTGACAGGTGAAGTTTCTGTTAATCCGTAGCCAACTAAAACCTCAACTCCAATAATCTCAAAAAAGTCATCGATATGCTTGGGAAGCGCACCACCACCGCTAATCATTTGCTTGATTCTTCCCCCAGTTGCTTCCTTAACTTTTTTGTAAACTAAGCGTTCTCCTGAGGCGTGTAGAGGTTCTAAAGCAGCAGCTTGCGTAACGGCAGCTAACCGCTCTCCAAAGGAAGGATTGAGATTGAGTAAATTCAAACCCTCGGCTGTTCGCCGCGCTTTGATGTATTTTTCACTAATACCAAAAAAGAAATTTATTAGGCGTTGCCGAGAAGCTGGTTGTTCACGAAACTGTTTTTGCACTCCTTCGTAAATAGATTCTAAAAGGCGCGGTACAGCAATGATGTAATGAGGTTTAAATTTTTTTAAATCCTGCTTGATCGAGCGCAGGTTAGTATAAACTTGCGTACAACCTAAAGAAAGTAAGAAATACTCAGCACTGCGTTCGTAGCTGTGCCAGGTGGGGAGAATACTCAGAACCATGTCTCCAGGTTTTGGTTGCACTATTGCGCCTAACGTAGTTACTTGATGCAACAAGTTGCCATGACTGAGCATCACACCTTTGGGCTTACCTGTAGTCCCAGATGTGTAAATTAATGTTGCCAGCTGGTCACGAGTTTGTTTGACTGGCTCTAGATGATGTTGCGCCCCAATTTCCATCAATTGGGGAAAAGAATAAACTTTCAAGGTTTCTGCGTCTGGTGGAGCTTCATCCGAAAGCAAGATGACTAATTGAATTGGTAGTTCGTCAAGACGTTCCCGTAACTTCTGGAGTGTCTTTAAGTCTTCTACTACCAAGGTTGTGCTGCCGCTATTTGCCAAGATAAATAGCAGTTCTTCTCTCTCGGCTTGGGAGCTACGCACTGCATTCACTGCTCCAGCAGTCATCATGCCTTGATCGGCAATAAACCAACGCGGGCTGTTGTCAGAAATTAGGGAAATGCGATCGCCTGCTTTGACTCCCAACGCCTGTAAGCCCGCCGCAAATTGTTGAATTTGTTGACACAGCTGAGTATAAGTCAGGACTACCTCGCTTTGAGCATGAGGATCGCGTAGAGCAACAGTATTACCAAATTTTTGTGCCGCTAATGGCCAAATTTCTGACAGCGACTCCACATTTGAGTAATCAGTTAAACGCTTGATTAATTGGCGTTCCCGTTCAGAAATATTGGCAAGAAAAGGATTTTCTACAGAAGTTTTTAACATTACACCTATCCTAAGTAATCAGGAAATTATTTTTATAGCTGATGTTGCCATACAGCTAAAATAACCAACCTCAATCGATACAAGACCATTTGTCTAAATAAAATTTGCATTATTAGTGTACATATATAAATAAATCTATAGTATAATTAAATAGTATAGAAAAATGTAATGCTAATTTTATTTTTGGTTGGTTATGTAAAGTTTATTTCCAACTGAAAGCAGTAGACGCCTATGACGCAAAAGAGGTGATTATCTATGGATTGGATAGATTCAATATTACTGACGACTACCAGTACTTTTGCTTGTATGATGTTTCCCAAGCTTTTAAGTATCTTTTTTAATCCGAAAGCCAAAGAAACTAAATTTGTAAAGGCTATTTCCACTGCGCAGAAAGCCAAATACGAAATCACTACCTTTCCTTATTGCACATCTTACGCGTTGACAGGCAGCCCCTCATGTAAATTCAGCCCTCATTTCTGTAGTAAATGCTCTGCTAATGGGTGAGTGAATAGAACACAAACTAAATATAGCCTTGTATTTCAAGTATTTGTAAACGCTAAGAAGCCCGACTTCTTTAAAAAGGTCGGGCTTCTGTTTTTTCACTTCTATTAAGTAGGTAGACATAATTAAACATAAAATGCTGCTCGCCAGAAACTGAATAACAGAAGCTCTTTGCCTTCTATCCTCTGCCTACCTTCACTCTTGCGCGTAGTGACTTCTGTAAGTAGACACAAACGCAAGGTGTTCACTGCCTCCTGCCTTCTACTTATCTCATACTCTTTATGGATATTATTGATTATTCCAATAAACATATACATTGTTTTTCTGTCTAAACTATGGCATTATATAACCAAAACTTTCACTAAATTAGACTAAAATTTCACAATTCTAGAATTGTCTAAAAGCTTATCGATTGATACAAAAATAAATATTAAATATAGCTTATATAAGCTAAAAGAAATTCAAAAGTTCAGATTTCACTATTATCAAATTTTTATTTAAGAATAGATGAATAGACACAATTTTTGAAAGGGGAATTATATATGTCTTTAATAGATGGTTTATTCCTAACACTTGTTAGTACTTTTGTATGTCTTGCCTTCCCCAAGTTTTTATCAATGATGACGGTAGCTAAAAGTAAAGCTACTGAACCTTTGTCAAATGTCTCCGCGCCACAAGAGACTGGCAAAGAAGTACCTAGCTACCCTTAAGAACAAATGCTAAAAACACAGATCCCTGACTTCTTGTAGACACCCTTGGGGTAGCTTTCCGGAGGGTAGAAGTCGGAGATATTACTTTAGTGCGGGTGGGGTTATTTATAGTATTACTTGGGGCTTTTCTGTCGCCATTTACCTCTGACTAGTCGAATTTCATCAAAACTATAGTTTTCACCCAAATACTCTTTAATGGGAGTCAGAGAAATATCTCCAAGAGTGTCGAAAACTTGCAAAATTTTTTGCTGCTTTTGTAGAGGAACCAATTGGTTTATATCTACTGATTGGTTTTTCTCAATTAAATCACAAAGATGGCGAATGATTGTTGTCGGACGAAGATTGCGTTTCTCGGCTATTTGGGCAATACTTAAACCTTGTTGATACAACTTTAATGTTTGTAATTCTGTAGTTGAAGGTAAGTCAAGAAAATCGGTGGCATTGATTTGCTGCTGTTGGAAGCCAGATTCTTGGCAGTAGTTGCGAATTTCGGTAATAAACTTTTCGCCATACTGGGTAAGTTTATGACTACCCACGCCTGAGAGTTTTGCAAACGCTTCTTTCGTTTGAGGTTTGCTCTGTGCCATTAACTTCAAAGTAGAATCGGCAAAAATTACGTAAGGTGGCACAGACTGTTCATCAGCAAGTTGTTTACGAAGCGATCGCAGCTTTTGTAATAGCATTTCTGCTTCTGTTGCTCTTGTAGTTTCTTCATTCCAAGTAATCTTTTGTAGTATGGGAACGGCAATAGATACTTGGCGTTGTCGCCGCATCACTTCCCAACTCAAGGAATTAAGTTTCAAGACTGCGTAACCATCGCTAGTTTGTTCTAGTAAGCCTTGATGTAAAAGAGAACGTCCGAGCAAACGCCACTCTTCTATACCTCTATCTTTACCAATGCCGTAAGTCGAAAGTTTGTCGTGTTCGTATTGGCTAATTTTTTGAGTTTTTGCTCCCCGCAATACATCTATAATGTGGCCCATGCCAAATTTTTCTTTACAACGCGCCACACAAGATAAAAATTTCATTGCTTCTACTGTCCAATCTTCTACTGGTTTAGGATAACGGCAGTTGTCGCAATTATTACAATTACCTGTAAATCGCTCGCCAAAATAACCGAGTTGAATAGTGCGGCGGCAGTCTGTACCTTCTGCATAATCAATCATTTGCCGCAATTGTTGTTTGGCAATTAATTGTTCTTGAGAGTCACTTTTTTGACTGATGAGATACTCAATTGTTTTGACGTCACCATAGCTATAGAAAAGCGTACAGCGCGAAGCTTCTCCATCTCTACCTGCTCTGCCAGATTCTTGATAATAACTTTCTAAATTACGGGGAATATCAAAGTGAATCACAAACCGCACATCCGGTTTATTAATTCCCATGCCAAAGGCAATAGTTGCCACCATTATGCGCACATCATCGCGAATAAACCGAGTTTGATTTTGGCTGCGTTCTTCATCCGTTAAACCAGCATGGTACGGTAGAGCCGAAACTTTGTCATGCTGAAGTTTAAAAGTGAGTTCATCTACTTTTTTGCGCGTCAAGCAGTAAATAATTCCCGAACCTTCTGTCTCGCGAATCAACTCCAACAGTTCGGCGTAAGAATTCTTTTTTTTAGTACGGACTTCGTAATAAAGATTTTGACGATTAAAGCTAGCGACGTGGATGCTAGCTTCTTTCAATCCTAGTTGTTGAATAATATCAATACGAACGCGATCGGTTGCTGTGGCAGTGAGCGCCCAAACTGGAATATCAGGGTAACGTTTCCGTAACGAAATCAACTGGCGGTATTCTGGGCGAAAGTCATGTCCCCACTCGGAAACACAGTGTGCTTCATCTATGGCAATGGCAGAAATACCGACTTGATGATGTACTAAATCGAGAAATGGCAGAAATCTTTCACTGAGGAGACGTTCGGGAGCAACGTAGAGTAATTTGACTTTACCGCCCAAGATATATTGTTCGCGCGATCGCGTTTGATGAGAGTTGAGACTGCTATTGAGAAACGTTGCCGCAATACCATTTTTTCGCAGTGCTTCCACCTGATCTTGCATTAAGGCGATTAAAGGCGACACTACCACAGTTAGACCTTTTTTGATTAATGCTGGTAGCTGAAAGCACAGTGATTTACCACCACCAGTCGGCATGATAATAAGTAGATCCCGATTAGAGAGCGCATCTTCGATGACTTGTCTTTGTCCAGGGCGAAAGTTATCGTAACCGAAGTGATATTTGAGCGCTTTTTCTAAATGGGGAGATTGAGACATAGCGATCGCTTTTTTTGGAGCATTCTGCGTGATTAGTTGATAACAATGATTATAAAAGCACAAATGATTTGCTACCTACTCTCTGCGCCTACCCTCCGGGAAGCCGCCGGGAGGGCGTCTAATGCGTCTGGTGCGTGAATTAAAAAATGTCGTGCAAGGTTTAGAAGTGTCAAAATGTTATGTGTGCAGTTTACTCGTAAAATCACTTATGCCGAAAGCAATTTGGAATGACGCTGTTTTAGCCGAAAGCGAGAATACTGTAGTCGTGGAAGGTAACCATTACTTTCCTCCTGACTCAATTCACAAAGAGTACTTCAAAAACAGTGACACCCACACTACTTGTCCTTGGAAAGGTGTTGCTAGCTACTACAGCATCGAAGTAGATGGACAAGTTAATAAAGACGCCGCTTGGTACTATCCCAGCGCTAAGGAAAAAGCCAAGAATATTGAGGGTTATGTTGCCTTCTGGCGGGGTGTAAAAGTCGAAGCTTAAGAAATTTTCTTTCCTAAAAGCACCGACACCAACCAAATCGGTTGGTGTCAATTTCTCAAAGCTTAGGGATGATATTACCTCTCATTACCCTAGCTTTCTTGAATATTTGAGATCATACCCACCTAATTGCTTATCAGAACAACTCTCCGCGTCTCCGTATCACCGTGTCCCCGCGTCAGCCTTAATTAAGAAGTGTTCAACCGAACTTGATATGAAAAGCGATCGCTTAAATCTGCGTCAAATTAGTAACATCTAAACTGGCAAATAACCATATTTAATACAACCCCACAATTGCCCTGCACGCCAAGCAAAACTCATTAACCACCGACCTAAACTTTCCTTGTCACGGATTTGCAAACGCAATACTTGAAAAGTCAAAATCATCGCTGTTTTTATAAAGGTTTTCCATGTTACTAGTTGAGGCATACCCAGCGGTCTATGCTTTTTATACACCAAAACTCCACCTTTGCCCACAGCCCAACTGCGATGATATACACTTGTTAGAGTATCGCGCAACCGGATATGAGCGATCGCCTCTGGCACATATTGAAGTTTAGCTCCTGTATATTGCGCTCTCCAGCAGTAGTCTACATCTTCGCTTTGGTATAGCGTTTCATCAAAACCACCAATGGCATCATGAAGTAAGCGCTTAATACCCAAATTGCCACTACCTGCAAATGGCAAATAATATGTATTTTCAATTACTCCAGTACCATTTTCATATTGATAGCACTTAACTATCCAAGGATCGTTTAACTTCTTGTAATCATCGTAGCCAGCAACGAGATCATACTTGGCAAGTGCCTCACCCATTGCTGCTAACCATCCAGGAGCAACTTCGTCATCAGCATCAATAAATAGTAGTGCATCTCCATTGGCAACTTTTGCAGCAACGTTGCGAGCGTGTCCTGCTCCTTGGCGATCAGATGAATCAATAATGCGAAGATTAGGTATGCGTGTCTTATACTCTTGTGCAATCGAGATTGAGTTGTCAGTCGAGCCGTTATCGGAAATAATAACTTCCCAAGGCTGTGACCATTGTTGATTAGCAAGTGCTTCTAGTTGAATAGCGATAGTGTCAGCTGCATTAAAACACGGTATGATTACGCTAATATTCATGAGATTTTCATACACGTAAATGGCTCTAATTCAAGTGTATAAATAAACTGTATTGGAAAGCACCGAAATTCTCCCTAAAATTGTAGTCAGAGCGAATGAATAAAAGCACATAAAGCAGAACACAAAATACTCAATGAGTAGATACATGGATACACACCACTTTCCCCCAATAATAGAGCAACTTCAAGGCAGGTAGATTTTACTGCCTTGGTAGTTAAATTAATCAGTAAAAAATTATTTGCCGAGGAAAATATTAATTCTCTTGCTGGAAAAAGATTTCAGAAGGTAAGAAAAATCTTCTCATAAAGCTGAAAGGCAAGGTATGACGTTGAGAATCATACACTTGAATTGCTTGTTGTTTTTTATTGAATACAGGCTTAATAGATAATTGATAAGACTGACCTAAAGGTTTTAGATTTACTTTAAAAAGTGGTGGCATCTTCCAAAATAGCCAGATTGGATATTGGAAGACTTGAGCTTTAATTCCAGATTCTTGAAGTGCAGCGTCAACTAAATCATAAGTAGCCTCATGATCATGATGCTTGTCTTTTTGATGAGGAACGTAAACCTCCGCTGGCTGAAAAGACTTTAATAACTGAACTAACTGATGAATAGTATTTGATTGTTGCTCGCCAGAAATATGCTGTAGTTCGCCATCTGGTTGATCGATAAAATATATGTCTTCTGGTGATTCAACTCCTAATATATTGAGTGCGGTTGTAGCCTCTTGTTTGCGAACTTCAACAATGTCCTCTGGTTTGATCTGAAAGTATGATTTATGTCCATCAGTCAAAAAAACAACTTTAACAGGAACTCCAAGCTCGCGTTTGAGAGCAATCATTCCGCCACAACCAAAAGTTTCATCATCTTGATGGGGAGCAAATACCATTGTTGGTTTTTGGCTTACTGATAGCGGTTTACTTTTCGTAGGTAAGATCCAGCGAAATAATATTTCAGCTTGAATTAATTGCCAAGCATTTTCAAACTTTCCGAGTATCTGAGAATAAATTCTTTGCAGCCGCATAAGTAGGTTGTATCTAAAGATAAAGAACTCAATTATAGTAGGCGATCGCATTCAGAATTTCTTTATCCAAATACTTCGCCAATTCGCCCAATATTCTAGTTATTTTTTCTCAAAAACTTTGACTAAACTGGTAAATACCGATGCTTAATACAACCTCGCAGCTGCCCCGCACGCCAGCCAAAACTCATCAACCATTTAGCTAAACTTTCTTGATCACGAATTTGTAAAAGCAACACTTGAAAAGTAAGAATTACCGCTGTTTTTAGAAAGGTTTTCCATGTCATCATTTGAGGCATACCAAGCGGACGATGCTTTTTATACAGTAATGCCTCGCAAGTACCCATCTTCCAAGCTCTTTTGTATGCACCAATGAGGTTAGTACGCAAACGAATATGAGCGATCGCCTCTGGCACGTAGTGAAGTTTTGTTCCTCTTTGCTGAATTCTCCAGCAGTAGTCAACATCTTCAACGAGAAGCAATTCTCCATCAAAACCGCCAATGGCATTATGGAGCGAACGCCTAACTCCCAGGTTACCTGCACCTGCAAATGGCAGGTATTGATTTTCCACAATTGCCCCAGTAGAACTTTCTAGCTCATACCACCTGAGAATCTGAGCTTCGTTGAGCTTCTTCAATTCGTGTCGTCCAGCAACAAAATCATATTTGGAAAGTGCCTCACCCATCGCTGCCAACCATCCAGGAGCAACTTCGTCATCGGCATCTATAAATAGTAGCGCATCTCCTTTTGCTGCCTTTGCACCCATATTCCGAGCATGTCCTGGGCCTTGGCGATCAGATGAATCGATAATGCGAAGATTAGGTATGCGTGTCTTGTACTGCTCTACAATTGACATTGAATTGTCCGTTGAGCCATTATCAGAAATAATAGTCTCCCAAGGCTGTGACCATTTTTGATTAGCAAGTGCTTCCAATTGCACAGCTATAGTATCAGCTGCATTAAAACATGGTATTATTACGCTCACTCTCATACAAGTACTACACTTAATCCTGTCCAAGTCTTTATTTATCTTCTGACAAAACAATTGGATAAATTCAAGAAAAACGAGAAATTTAACAAATCACAGAATAACTACGAGTAATTATTAAGAATCAGCAAAGTAGCTCGTAAGTTTAACTAATTGAAATTTAATTCTATAAAATGCCAATCTGTCTAGTTATGTTGTCTCAAAGACAACGATATTTAAACTTTACTAACTAAACAATATATTTTTGCTCGCACTTCTAGTTTTTCTGTTTGCATATTCAAATTGCGTCAGTTTTTTAGATAATACACTCTTGCTCAACAATTGTTAAGGTCAAGAACAGCAACTGGAGCTAATGTAGAAGAGGTAAAAGCTGCTTAGAGTCAGGCTGATTCTATTGACAAACTCATGGTTTCACTTAAAGAATAGAATCCAGTGAAACTCAGTATTAGTTACGGTTACTTGTTGCTCCTGAAATTGTACCTTAAGAAATGATTAGTTAACTCCAAGCAGAAGTCGAAGAATCGACACGGATTACTGGTGCTAATATCATCTCCACTAAAGACTCCAACTAAAGTCGTTCTCTCAATTTTTTATTCCTTAACGGAGAGGGTGGGATTCGAACCCACGGATGCTTTCACATCACTCGATTTCAAGTCGAGCGCATTCGACCACTCTGCCACCTCTCCAATAAATCGGTCAGCTAACAAAGCTGACCAGTAAAAAATTATAACTCATTACTCATGCAGATTGCACTACTGAACGCGATCGCTCATACAAAATTTCTTCAGAGGCAACCTTAAAGTCATTACCAACCCAAACAGATGATGCCTGAGTAACTACACCATCTTCCAGTAGAACAATGGAAAAATTCCGCAGCTTTTCACCGCCATTTTCCAAAATTCTAGGTACACTCGCCGCATTTAAGTAAATAATGCCTTCTGGACTTCTAAACACCCGCTTGCGTAGCATTTTCTTTGTATGTCGCAAAGTATGATGCATATGACCAAATGTCACCAGAGGAACAGTTTTACCAGCATTGAGAGTCAGAGATATTGCCTCTGCTAAATCTGGATCACCATAATCACCACCAATAGGATGCCAATCTTTGCCACAAGGATCTTCTGGGCGATCGCCTAATCCAGAAGGCCCGTTGTGACCAACAAAAATAACCGTCTCATAAGCAGCACTTTTTACGGCTTGAAAAATCTGGGCAGCGGACTCATCAAGATCGCTCACACCATACCTTTGCTTGCAGATATCGGCAAATTTCCATTCTGGGCCACCCCAGCTAAAGGGACGTCCCCCCACTACTGTCAAATTGAAAGCGGGAAAATCCCGCTTACTATAGCCAACATGGGCTTCACCTAATACATCTAATTGTTGCTGTACCCAGTCTTCTTGGGAACGGTCGTAAGGACACTTTTTCCGCCCCCATTCCGTAGCAGTGTACCAAGCATCGTGGTTGCCCATCACTGCGGCTTTGGGAATCTCAAGGGAGGCGATCGCTCTTACCACTTCTACCGACTCGTTGCCAAAATCCCCGACAAACAGCACTAAGTCAACACCGAGATGCTTAAGTGCAATACCATCTTCGACTTCCCATTGGTCGTGAACATCTCCAACTACAGCGATTTTCAAGGTTTTTGAATTAGTTGTCTGAACGATCATGCCACTTTCCTTGCCATATGTTTCCAGCTTAGGCAATTTACGAGGGTTTTGACACAACTTTGCCAAAGAGAGTGTGACCCACCAGTCATTTTTGGTAAAAACTACTATAATTGCTTAGATAAGACAACTACTAGCAAGATTAAGCTACGCTAAACTGTGTTTACAACTGCACTTGTTCAACGAGAAAAAAACCAACCAGGTGCCTTACCACTGGATTTATTTGCAGCTATTAAGAACCTGAAAAAAGAACTGAATGCGGTAATCCTGGCACATTACTATCAAGAGCCAGATATCCAGGACATAGCAGATTTTATTGGAGACTCACTACAACTAGCAAAAGCAGCAGCAAACACTAATGCTGATGTTATTGTCTTTGCTGGTGTTCACTTCATGGCAGAGACGGCAAAGATTCTCAACCCTGACAAAATGGTACTTCTACCAGATTTGAGTGCTGGTTGTTCTTTAGCAGATAGTTGCCCTCCAAAGGAGTTTGGAGCTTTCAAAGCTGCCCATCCGAATCATCTGGTGGTTTCTTACATCAATTGTTCGGCCGAAATTAAGGCCATGAGCGATATTATTTGCACTAGTTCCAATGCTGTCAAAATTGTGCAGCAAATACCAGAGAATGTACCGATTATTTTTGCTCCTGATCGCAATTTAGGGCGATACGTGATGGAACAAACTGATCGAGATTTAGTGCTTTGGCAAGGTAGCTGCATTGTGCATGAAACCTTCTCAGAAAAAAAGATTGTGCAGCTAAAAATTGCACATCCAGAAGCAGAAGCGATCGCTCACCCAGAATGCGAACCTCCTGTCTTGCGTCATGCTAGTTTTATTGGTTCTACCGCAGCATTACTCAAGTATTGTCAAGAAAGTCTCACTAAAGAATTTATAGTTGCTACTGAGCCGGGTATTATTCACCAAATGCAAAAAGCAGCACCTCAAAAGCATTTTATTCCTGCCCCACCGATTAATAATTGCAATTGCAATGAGTGTCCTTTTATGCGTTTGAATACCTTAGAAAAGCTTTATTTAGCGATGAAAAATCGTGCGCCAGAAATTACTATGTCAGAGGAGATACGACTGGCAGCATTGCGTCCAATTCAGCGGATGTTGGAGATGAGTGTTTAATCAGGTTGAGTTTGATGATTTGTAGAGACGTGAGCGATCACGTCTCTATATGTCTCTATATAATTATGCTGGGTTACATAGAAGGTAAGCAAAAGTAATTAAAAAATAATATTGGGTTTTCCGCGTGAGCATTTATTAATAATTGATAAATTGTGGCTAGAATATAGCCGAAATTTATTTGGTTTTAGTGTGCAAAAGAAAATTTATCAAAATTTAGGCGAAACCCAGGATTATCAATACGAAACTTGAGAAAATTGGTTACTATTAGATATTTTCCAGAATATGACTGTAAAGATGTACGCGCTTAATATAAAAGTAGCTCTTGCAGAGTTGGATGAGCCTTACTTATCGTTAGATTAATTGCCTTTCCCATAGCATATATCATCCAACAAAAAACTTAAGATTTACTTTTCTCTGCCTCTTGCTGGGCTGCCTGACTGTACTGCTGATACAACTTAGTCCGAATTTGCGCTTCTTTATAACGACTATGACTAGGCAATACTTGACTCATTAAATCTGAAGCCCTTTGCCAATTAGCAGCTATTTCTAACCATTGAGTTGAGCTTTTAGCCACTTTACCAGCAGCAGAAGCTTGGTTAGCTATTCGTACTGCTTCTAAAAATATGTCTTCTTTTGGCAAATTCTGACTTTGAGCTCTCTGTTGTTTATTATTTTCTAGCTTTGAAGCTTGTGCAACTGGGTATGAGGATTTTTGTGTTGTTTGTTTAAATTTTCCATATGATAGATTATAAGCAACCCAGCCTATCAAAAGCAAAAATGAGCATAGGCTTAGAGCAAATAATAACCGTCTTCGGTCTAAGTTTTTAGGGTTATTATTGTTAATCAATATAGGACGAGAAGATTGAGTTTTCGGTAAATTTGAATTTCCTAACTCAGCTTGTCTATCTTGAAAATCTCTAATTAATTGCTGGAAAGTATTAGGTTGTTCTAATATGATTTCTTCTGACCACAGAAGTTGACTTTCTGGCTCACGGGTAATTTCCTCTAACCACAATAATTGCTGTTCTCGTACAATTCTGCTGTTGATATTAACTTTACGAACATTACGGGGTGCTATCGATTCAAGAATTTCCTGAATTTTATTTACTAAATTGGATTTCTCAAGTTGATCTACCGTGTTAGCCTCACAAAGAAGTTGCAAAACGCCATCATCAAAAATAGCTCTGGTTCTGACGCCTGAATCTGCTAATCTTTCGTTCAAGACTTGAATAATCGCAGCAACGCTACCCCGATGTGCTTGCCAAGCGATATCATTTATTCTGTTGACCATTATTGCTGATTTTGCGATCGCTATTCAACCCTGAGTTATTAACTAATCACTTAAGGATATCTTAGGCTTGTATTGGATACAACCAAGCCTGTTCTCGATTGTATTAGTAAAAAGATAATGTTGCCAATAAATATTCCTTCTTAATGATATGGATCAGTCTCACTAGTAAATTACTACTCAAAGACCATTAATTGCAACTACCATCTACCATCTATTAGAAACTACAAAGCGATCGCTACACATACATCCAAAATTTAACCAAAATATCAATATACCGTAATATAAAAAGCTCTTCTGAACTATTCAGAAG